>JBCDHA010000351.1:0-4760 GCA_038750705.1 Bacteroidota bacterium | reverse complement strand
CCTAAATAACCCTCTACTAATCCCTATATTACTGGGGTTGATTTTGCTTGTCGGCCTGTTTTCAGGAAGTTACCCGGCGGTCTTCATGTCATCTCTAAAACCCGTGAGCATCTTAAAAGGCAAGTCATCCGGTCATTCCCCAAAAATGAGGTTGCAATCAGGCTTAGTCATTATCCAATATACCGCGTCAATCGTGTTGATTATCAGCAGCCTGGTTATTTATCTGCAGTTTGATTTTATCCAAAACAAAGAGTTAGGTTACAATAAAGAACACATTATCGTGGTAGACACCAGATCAGCAGAGCTTCGAAAAAATATAGAGACTGTGAAGAATGAATTACTAAAGCAATCGAGTATTGTTTCAGTTTCTACCTCTAACGACCTCCCTTCTAATGTGGGCTCCAGCACCACCGTATATCCCACTAAAGATGATAATGCTCCCAAAATAACCATGTACGTAAACAGTGTTGACCCCGATTACCTCAGAACCTACGAGATCAACTTGGCAGCCGGGAGGGACTTTTCTCTTGATTTGGATGCCGATAAAGGACATGTGATCATTAACGAAACGGCCGCCAGGGCTTTGGGTTGGACACCTGAAGAAGCCATTAGCAATCAATTCTACCAAGGGGAAAGTGAGAGAACGATTATTGGTGTAGTAGAGGATTTCCATATGTTCTCTATGCATTTAGCAATCCAGCCATTGATGTTCAATTTAAGAGGAAAATACTTTGGTATTGCTTCGATGAAAGTTGAACCCGAAAATATTCAAAGCACCTTACTCTTGATTGAAGAAGTGGTTCAAAATCATTCAACACACCCTTTTGAGTTTCGGTTCATGGACGATGAATTTGACAAATTATACAAAGCAGATATAAGGCTTGGAAAGATCTTCGGTGTATTTACGGTCATATCTATCGTTATAGCTTCATTAGGTCTGTTTGGACTGGCGGCGTATAGTACCCAACAGCGAACTAAAGAAATAGGGATTAGAAAGGTATTGGGAGCCTCAATTCAAACTATAGTGGGTCTCGTAGCCAAAGACTTTGCGAAGATGGTCTTGATTGGTTTCTTATTTGCCATTCCTTTAGCCTGGATAGGTATGGATATTTGGCTTCAGGATTATGCTTACCACATAAGTTTACAGTGGTGGATCTTTGCCATCGCCGGGGGAATCACAGCGGTGATCTCGGTAGCCACGGTCAGCTCACAATCTATAAAAGCTTCACTTGTGAATCCGGTAGAATCTTTACGAAGTGAATAAGGCACCATCAAATCTCTGGCTACGCTTCTTCCGTTGGTACTGCCATCCGGACTATGTGGAAGATCTTGAGGGTGATCTTTTAGAACGCTTTGAGCGCAACATAAGTCAGTATCACATTCGAAAAGCCAAATACAGCTTTGCCAAAGACGTACTCAAATTATTTAGACCTGGAATCATTAGACCATTATTCTCCAATAAACCACAAACCGACTTCGGCATGTTAAGAAACTATTTTACAATTGCCACTCGCAACCTCCTCAAACAAAAGCTCTATTCTTCCATCAACATTGGTGGACTGACCGTGGGACTGACCTGCTTCATACTAATATTTGTCTACGTTCAGCATGAGCTTAGCTATGATAATTTTTACTCCAACAGAGATAACATTTATCGCATCTATCAAAAGCAAGAAGGCAATCAGTTTATGGGTTCAGACCTGTTTGGAGTAACTCCTGCCGGCCTGGCATCGGTACTTACAAGAGAATACTCTGAAGTGGTAAGAGCTACCACCATACGCAAGCAATCAACACTGTTGACCATTGGAAACTCAAGCTTTTTTGAAAATGGCTTAAGCGCTGATTTTGAGTTTTTTCAACTATTCGATTATACATTTTTAGCCGGTACTCCTAAAGATTTCGAGCTTGCTAATGGAATAGTACTCACTAAATCATTTGCCGAAAAAACCTTCAACACCAAAAATGTCTTGGGTAAACCGATTCAAATTCCTACTTGGCAAGGTGAGCTTGAATTTATTGTAACGGGTATCATTGAAGATCTACCCAAAAATTCCTCTCTCCAATTTTCATATGTGTTCAACATACTGTCAAATGAAGAATATGTAGAAGCTTCTAAATCGGCTAAATGGAATAGCAACTCTTATTTCACTTTTTTCGAGCTTCATCCTGACGCGGACCCCTTGGCGCTTCAATCCAAACTGCCTGAAATCGTTAGTAAATACGCTGATACAGAAGATTACCCCTTCAAAGACACCTACTATGTTGAACCCCTGAAGCAACTACATTTACAAAGTGATGTGAATTTCGACATCGGTTTAAAGGGGAATATTCAATACCTGGTTCTTTTTTCTGTCATCGCAGTTATTGTCCTTCTGTTGGCAAGTGTTAACTATATGAACCTGGCCATAGCCCGATCCATTCAACGGGCAAAGGAGGTGGGTCTTCGAAAAGTCATTGGTGCAGTGCGCGGCCAGTTGATAGGGCAGTTTCTAGGAGAATCCATTTTTATCGCGCTGATGGGGCTTGCTTTGGCTATTGGTTTGAGCTACTGGCTCCTGCCCTATTTTGGGGCTATCATTGAGCGACCATTGACCCTCGATTTTGTGAGCAACCCGGTTTTACTCTCCAGCTTAGGTGCACTTGTACTTCTAGTGGGGCTATTCTCCGGCAGCTATCCGGCATTCTTCATGTCATCCTTGAAGCCTGTGAACACCTTAAAAGGTAAGACGATGGATCACCGTCCCAAAATGCGGCTACAATCTATACTAGTGATCTTGCAATATGCCGCTTCCATCGTTTTGATCATCGGAAGCTTGGTGATCTATCTTCAGTTTGATTTCATACAAAATAAGGAACTGGGTTATGATAAAGATCATATCGTAGTAGTTCGTACAAGATCATCAGAACTGAGAAAAAATATAGAAGCTGTAAAAACAGAACTTAACGCCTACACAAACGTAGAAGCTGTTGCCACCTCAGAGAGCTTGCCCTCAAACATTAACTCAAGTTCATTAGCACGTTTAAAAGAGAATGAAGATGATTCGAGAAATATAACCATCTACGGGAATGCCGTCGACTCTGACTACCTGAACATATTTGGACATGAATTGCTGGCCGGTAGAAACTTCTCCTCTGAAATTACCGGCAATCAGGATAAGGTCATTATCAACGAGTCTGCGGTCAAAGCCTTTGGATGGACTCCTGAGGAGGCCATTGGCAATCAGTTCTATCTGGTGGGTCAAGACTATGTTACGGTCATTGGCGTAGTGAAAGACTTTCATATGTTCTCCATGCACCTGGCCATTCAACCATTAATGATGACCCCGAGACACGCTTACTTTGGCCATACATCAATCAAGGTCAGGCCATACAACATTCAAAAAACACTTGAACTTATTGAAGAAAGCGTTCAAAAACATTCGAAGTATCCTTTTGAGTTTCAATTTATGGATTCAGAATTCGATAAGCTCTACAAGGCAGACATTAAATTGGGCAAGATCTTTGGAATCTTTACCGTGCTTTCCATATTCGTTGCATCTCTGGGGCTTTTTGGGCTGGCAGCCTACACGGCACAGCAGCGTACGAAAGAAATTGGCATCAGAAAAGTACTTGGTGCTTCCATTCAAGTGATAATCAGTTTGATGGCAAAGGACTTTCTGAAGATGGTTTTAGTCGGGTTTATATTCGCTATACCAATCGCGTGGTTCTCGATGGATATATGGTTGCAGAACTTCGCCTACCGCATTTCCATGGAGTGGTGGATGTTCGCTGCGGCCGGAATCATGGCCGGTCTTGTATCCATGCTTACCATAGGTTCACAGTCAATCAAAGCATCCCTGACGAATCCTGTAGAATCTTTACGCAGTGAATAAGGCACCATCAAATCTCTGGCTAAGCTTCTTCCGCTGGTACTGTCATCCGGATTATGCCGAGGATATTGAAGGTGACCTTTTTGAACGCTTTGAGCGGCAAATTGAACTTGGTAATGTGAGTTCTGCTCAATGGGGGTTCGCGCGTGATGTAGTTAGGTTGTTCAGGCCGGGACTTATTCGCCCTTTAACTCAAAATAGACAACAAATAAGAATTGACATGTTTAAAAATTATTACAAAGTAGCCTGGCGGCATATTCTAAAAGAAAAGTTTTATTCTGCCACTAACATAGCCGGCCTAGGTGTGGGCATGGCGTGCTGCATGTTCATATGGCTTTATGTTCAATATGAGCTTTCTTATGATAGGTATAATGAAAACCTTGACTCAACCTATAGGGTACTTCAATCCTTTAAATCGCTTGAGGAAGGGGAAGGCAGCGACCCCGCTGCGGAAGACTATCAGGTATGGGGATGTGCCCCACTAGGGCCTGCCATGGCCGAAGAATTCCCTGAAGTGGATTTGGTTACTCAATTTACCAGCCCTAGTGACTGGCTGGTCAGATATGAAGATAATGTTTTCAGCGAATCTGAGATACTTTTTGCTGACTCAAATATTCTTAAAGTTTTTAGCTGGCAAATGCTATCCGGTAACCGCGAAACTGCCTTAGATCGGCCCTATACCATTGTGCTTACCGAGAGCTTTGCAAAGAAGTACTTTGGGACCGAAGCGGCACTAGGTAAATCACTGACCATGGACCAAAACCTGGATTTCGAGGTAACCGGTATCATAGCGGATGTCCCGGTCAACTCTCACTTCAGCTTTGAAGCATTAGTTTCTATGGGCACCTTCAAGCAGTTCAGGCCTGGCATATTCGAAAGCTGGGGTTATGT
>JBCDHA010000350.1:0-4771 GCA_038750705.1 Bacteroidota bacterium | reverse complement strand
TCTGTTGGCACCAGGGCTTCAAATTTTGGTACAGGATAAAGATCAACTTTTAGCCTACGGTTTGAATATCTGTGGATTTCACGGATTGCGGAAATATTTACCAGAAACTTTCGGCTTAATCGATAGAATTTTGATGGGTCTGTAGAACGCTCCAGGTCATCAAGTGTATCATCAGCCAAAAAGTTGCTACCATCATTTATGGTAATATAAGTTCCTTTTTCAAAGGCATAAGCGTATGCCACCATATTCATATCAATGCTTCTACTTTTCCCACCATAAGTAATCAGGACGCGACTTTTATACGTATTAGCAGGGCTGTAGGTATCGATCAATTGCTTTAGTTTATCGCTGACCTTAGCCGATAAGTGAAATTTGTCATATTTGGCGAAGCTTTTTGTCAGATCCTCTTCCGAAACAGGTTTAAGTATATAGTCCAGGCTATTTTGTTCGAAGGCTTTAATGGCATACTGGTCATAGGCTGTGGTAAATATAATAGGAGTTTCCACATCAAAACGCTCGAAAATTTTAAAGCTGATGTCATCAGAAAGATTGATGTCCATAAAAATGAGATCGGCTTCGTTAACTGATAGCCATTTTAAGCTATCCTCTACTGTAGTGAGCACATTAACTATCTGGGCAGCAGGGCGTATCTTTTGGACAAGCATGCTAAGTTTATCGGACGCCAGCTTTTCATCTTCAATGATCAATATTCGCTCCATACAGCCTTTTCAAGGAGGGGTAGTTTAACCATATACTCATCATCAGAAATATGGAATTTGGGTATGTCCATCCCAATTAAACGGTACTTTTCAATCAAATTCTTTTGGCCTATCCCAGTGGAACCATTCATATTTGACCGGTACTGATAGTTGTTCTTGATAATCAAAAACTCTACATTATTTTCTATGGTAATTGTTAATTTCTTCTGATCAGAGATTACATTGTGTTTGATCGCATTTTCTACTACCAATTGAAGTGTGAGCGGTGGAATTTGCATTTCAAGCATTTCTGCATCTATATTCCTGGAAAAAATTAAATTGGTTCCGTACCTGATCTTCTGAAGGAAGAGATAGGAGTCCAAAAAACTCAATTCACGCTTGAGAGAAACCAGCTTCTCCTGGTTCAGTTCAAGCACATAGCGAAATACCTCGGCAAATTTTTTGATAAACTTATCTGATTTGGCCGTATCCTGATAAATGAGACTGGATAGTACATTAAGGGAGTTAAAAAGAAAATGCGGGTTGATCTGACTCTTTAACGCCTCATATTTTATTAGATAATTCTGTTTTTCTAATCTGCTGGCTTTGAATTCCAAAAACTGCTTATCCGTACTTAAAGTCATGAACTCATGAAAGCTAAAAACCATAAATGTGCTTATGAAAAACATGATCAAGGCAAGTATTTCGAAGCCAAAATCATCGTCAACATCTTTCTCCATGAGTTCAAGACTTCTTACCAGGAATGAACCTATGACAGTCATGAACAAGACAATGCCAATGATTATACACATCTCCAGCATAAAGCGTTTCCATAAAGCCTGTTCCCATGGGAGCTTGTCATTCAGGAATTGGATAACCAGGTATGCGATCAGACTTAATAGGCACACCAGGAGCGCAAAAACAGGGATGTCAGTCACAAAATCCAATAGCATTTCAGCGTACTTGTCTTCACCCTCAAGTAGATCTTCCACCAGTAGTATAGTAGCTATTACCGTTGCAGTGAATATATAGTACGCCCAAAATCTTTTATCCTTAATGATTTCAATCATACTACTCAGTTATTTGAATAGTTTCTTCATCCACTTCGCTTGCTCCAAAATAACCCATAGCAATGTTATTCGAGTCAGTCAAGTTACGAATATTCCCTTTAATTAAAGCAGGGGGCACATCTATCAGCTGTCCGGTCTGCCCTGTTTGCTCAAATAGCAGGAACAAGTAGTTATAATACTCTTTCGAAATACCAATGTGCCTCACAGTTACTTCATCACCCGGTAGATACACCTGTTCTTCACTTGGGAAATAGCCTTCTATGAACTGTCCATCATAAAACTCATCTTTAGCAATCACATTTCCACTGTTGCCTGGGTCCGGAGTTATTTGATTTATGCCGTCAGAAAACAGCTCCCAGAAATAGTAGTTATCAATACCCTGAGGGTCGGTGAAATCGATTGCTACTTTTATACCTTCGTCTTCAAATGCATTTTCTTCTTCAAATTGTTGATAAACCCTTTCTAATTCAGGTACTGATATCAACGTCTCCTCAGCTTGATAAGTCTGGTCGTTCCATTCTACAGTAAGTGTGTACGTTTCTCCTACTATCCCTTTAAGCTCACTGTTGGTATACCGGCCATTGGTTTGAGGATCATGTACGTAAACAAACATATTGCCCTTGCTATCGGACACGCTTACTAGGGCATCTGCAACCCGGGGTGTTTGAGACTGATCGAAAAAATCATTTAATGTGCTTAGTATGATTTGTTGTTCATAATCTGTTTTTCCTATTATTTTTTCGACTCTACCCTCCACTACGAGTCGAGTAGGTGGCGAATCAAGTGTAAGGTCTATTTCTTCATCACAGCTTATCATTAACAGTGTCAACAAAGCCGCTATACTGATTGCTATTTTTTTCATTTCTGTAAATGTTAAAATTTGAAATTGTACGTTATGCTTGGTGTTATGCCAAACAGGTAGCTTTTGAAGGCCTTGGATTGACCTGGATTGTCTTCGTTTTCGACAAAATATATACTGGTGGCGTTGGCCCGGTTGTATAGGTTGTAGAAGCCAAAAACCCATTCATGTCCACCATTTTTCCAGCGTCTCTTTTTACCTTTTAAGGTGGCGGATACGTCAAGACGGTGATAATCAGGTAATCTTTGCTGGTTTCTGCTCTCAAACTGGGGTATTACGAGACCAGCGAACTCATATCTGCCTACAGGATAGGTTGTAGGTGCACCGGTGGCATAAATGAAATTGCCTGATAATGACCAACGATCATTCAATTGGTAAACACCTGTAACTGAAAGATCGTTGCGTTTGTCGTAGTTGGCGGCATACCATTTACCGTTATTAATACCCGGGTCTTCAGCAGTAATTCCAGCTACCTTTCGTTCAGCACGGGAAAGTGTATAACTTATCCATCCGGTAAGTTTTCCTTTGTTCTTTTTAACGTATAGTTCAAGACCATATGATCTTCCGATCCCTGGAAGTATCTCTGTTTCCAACGTATTAGTTGTAAGCAGGTCAGCGCCATCAACGTAATCTACCAGATTATCCATTTCCTTGTAGTAGCCTTCTATGGAAGCTTCATAGGTGTTGTCTTTGAAGTTCCTGAAGTACCCCAGGGCTATTTGATCCACTTGCTGTGGTTTGATAAAAGGTCCGCTTGGCGCCCACACGTCCAGGGGGGTAGGGGAATTACTGTTTGAGATCAGGTGTAGATACTGATAGATTCTATTGTAGCTGGCCTTAACAGAACTTTTTGCATTGATAACGTAGGTAGCAGATAACCGAGGTTCGAAATTCCCAAAATCGCTGATGGTTTTCCCGGAAGAATAACTTTCTACCCCTATAACTTCGCCATCTTCATATCTTCCAACGGCACTGTTATACACTACCGGAGCATCATTGGCATATACAGGTATATCCTGTTCCCCCTGCCTTAAAAAGTGCGAGTATCTCAAACCGGTATTAAAGGTAAGCCTGCCTATTTTCCTTTCGTAACTTAAATAGACACCAAGCTCCTGACCGAATTTTTCGTCTAAAGTTGTGGTTAGTATATTCGATCCTTCTACGGGAGTTATTTCCCCAGGGCGGAATTCGTACCATTTATTGTCGGCGCCAAATTCAATCTCATTTTTGTTGTTAATGAAATAATTAAAGTCGCCTTTTACATTGTAAGTAATAATGTTGGATTTTCTATTGAATTCCGCTCCTGTCGTCAGCTGGTCTATGGAGTAGTCATAATTAGAATAGATGGCTGAAAAATTCGCAAATAATTTATCCGAAAAAAGATGATTCCACCTTAGGGTGCCGGTGGCATTTCCCCAACTGTTACTGAATATGCTCCCGAGTTCAAACTTGTCTCTGCCAAAATAACCTGATAAAAATAATCGGTTTCTGTCATTGACGGTATAGTTGGTCTTTACATTTAAATCATAGAAGTAAGCTACATTATCACTGCCGGTAAGCTGTAAAAACGCATCGCCATAAGATCGTCTTCCGGCAATCATGTAACTACTTTTGTCTTTTACAATCGGACCTTCGATTAAGCCTCGCGCAGATATCAATCCGATGCCCGCTTCCCCATTAAATTCTTTTGAGTTACCCTCACGTTGGCGAACGTCAAGAACACTACTTAATCTACCTCCGTAGCGTGCGGGAATACCACCTTTATAAATCTTGATGTCCTTAACCGCGTCCGGGTTTACCACAGAGTAGAGTCCTAATAAATGAGCAGAATTATAAATAATGCCCTCATCTAAGAGAATAAGGTTTTGATCGGCCGCTCCGCCTCTTACGTTAAAACCGGAAGCGCCGTCGGCTACAGAAGTAATACCAGGAAGAAGTTGGATGGCACGAATTACATCAGCTTCACCTAACACTGCCGGTACTTGCTTTATGGTTTTGGGTTCCAGCTTTGCTACGCTCATCTCGTTATTAACGACGTTAGCGTTTTCTGCTTCTGCGGTAATCACCACTTCCTGAAGCTGTTCCGAGGTTGCTTCCAGGTCAATTGAAACTGTCTCATTGCCTCTTAGCTCCTTGGAAATAGT
>JBCDHA010000349.1:0-4784 GCA_038750705.1 Bacteroidota bacterium | reverse complement strand
TTAGAAATCTGTGACATATCCACAGCGCTGTTTTTTACCACATATAAAATGTGAGTAGGCTCTATTTCATCCATGGAGTTGAAGGTCATAATCTCAAAACTTCGATCACCCCGACGCTTGATCTTCGACATTTTTTCCAGCTCTTCGCGTATGGCCGGATAGTCGCCGTAGATACCGATTCTAAAACGCCCACTGGCCATTGTCTCCGGCCATTCTATGTATTTTGAGAAGTTATAAAGGAAAATAGCCTTTACTTTGGCATTGATATCAGGGCCTTCATTTGCCGTAAATGAACAGCACATTATGCCTACTAAAATAAGTGAAGCCTTTAAAAAAACAATATTTCGCCCTGTCGCTTTCAAACCTGATAATCAGCTTCTTAAGTATTCAAAGTTAGTTAAATTCACTCTCATTTCACATGCCGTGTTACTGCGGTGACCTTGGTTAGGTAGTATATTGCGTCTGGCTATCATCGTCATGTATTGATAAGAATTGAAATCTTCGTAACGGAAATACGAGGTATTTTCATCGCTTCTTATCAGGAAAGTGGTAGCTCCCAGAGCGTCCACAACTTCGATCTTCACTATTACTTCGGTATCACAACCGTCAAGTATAAAGCGATGCGCCGTACTAAAGGGAACGGCATCCATCTGAAAATAACCATAGGCGTTGGCTTCCACACAGGCTATTTCCTGTCCACCTTCATCAACCAAAACCACCTGATGAACTCCGGGCTCCATTATTTCAAATTGTCCGCAAACAGTCGAATGTAAAGCATAGTAAATGGATAGCTGTTCAGCCAAATCCCGATATCGGAATATTTCGCTTCGGGATTGGTTATCTAATGTCTCCACAATACTGCCCTGCCTGTCAACAATACTGATCTGAATTCTTTTAGATCTATTATCCAGAGCCACAGCAAAAGCATAGCGCTGTCCTTTTGTGAGGTCGCTAAACGCAAACTCACCTAAGCTGTTTGTAAAAACACCTTCCAGCATGTTACCTGCTTCATCGAGCAATACTACCATGTGTTCACCCAGGCCTTTGCCATTTGCAGATAACATGCCTTTGAACGAAGCTCCCTCTTCATTGAGTGTATAGACGCCCAACTCATAGTCCTCTAACGAGCGATACTTAAAAATTTCTTGTCGATTATTACTGCTAAATCGCGTCACTATATTCCCGTTCTCATCGAGCAGCGCTACGTCAATGTTGAACGCAGTTTCTGATTCCTCAATTACAAACGAGTACCGCTTACCTGGAGGAAGTTCCCTAAAAGTAAATTTTCCGGTTTTATCTGTAAGAGAAGCCCCAATTACTTTACCATCTGCGTCAACCAGCAGTACTTTTTTGTTGCCTAATGCCAGTCTTCCTACTACTAACGACCCTGATATACTGGCATCGTTGGTATTAATTGTCCATGTGCCGGTGGCGTATTCGTCTAGCTCTCGATATTTAAATAACTGTTTTGAAGTAGTACTGCTGAACTTTTCTATAACATTTCCAAGTCTATCTTTAACATCAACGGTTACATTCATGGGTGCGTCTTGTGCCTGCAATACGAAAGAATACTTCTCTCCGGAGGGAAGCTTCTTAAAAGAGAACCTTCCTTTGTTATCTGTGCGGGCTGCCGCCACAATACCACCTTTATCATCAACCAATAATACTTTTTCACCTCCTATTGACGTACCCAGCAATTGCCCTGATATAGTTGCGTCTTCAACGTCCAGCGTCCAAACTCCCGATGAATAATCTTCAAGTAATTTAAAATCGAATAAACCCGGCTTTTCGGTATTATTTAGTCTTCCAAAAACCTTCCCTTTTTTATTAAGAAGTTTTATATCTATAGTTAAAGCCGGATTCGGTTCGTTTAATACAAACCTATACTGACCACCGGCCGGGAGTTGCTTAAAACTAAACTTGCCGGCGTCATCGGAAATGGTAGAACTCACCACCTCTCCCATTTTATCCACAAGAAGTACCCTACGATTAGCAAGCGGAATATTGGCATTAGCCAATGACCCCTCTATATCGGCATCTTCTTTTAGAATAAACTCCGTACTGGCCTCATTATAAGCCAGTTCTTCATAATTAAATGACTGGCGCAAAACTGTTAACTCAGAGTCAAATTGATCAAATGTGGTAACATCGACTAATGTGGGCGGAAGCTCTGAATAACTAAAAGGTGTGCTTAATGTAAATCTAACGAGCCGATCACAGCAGTTGGTATACCTGTTAGACGTCACCAGCCCATTTTTACCTTGCGGATCAAGGCTAAAGTTAAAATCATCAAAAGGTGTATTTAGCGGTTCTCCTATATTGAAAGTTTTTCCTGTGCCCTGGCCCCAATTCACCCGGGTGAGAAAAACGTCCATTTCACCAATACCGGCATGACCATTAGAACTAAAGAACAGATAACCTGTAGAAACGTCAAAAAAGGGTGTTATTTCATCTTCGGAGGTGTTTATCCCTATACCCAAATTCACGGGCTTTTTGAATTCACCCTGTACATATTGACTCATCCAAATATCATAGCCCCCAAAACCGCCAGGACGATTAGAAGAGAAGAAAAGAAACATATCGCCACCGGTGGTGCGTGCTACTGCCGGGTCTTTCGTTGAGTAGCCCGAAGCATTAATTCTTGCCGTAAGTGGCCTGGGCTCTGACCAACTGCTACCGTTACGCACGGAGGAATATATTTCATATCCTTGCGCCCCGTCAAACGGATTATGCAGGGTAAAAAGCACCTCGTTCTTCACAAATCCGGTGACGGCCCCCGAAAGAGAGGTATTATTTGATTTTACCTTCACATTCAATTCAGCCGCTCTTCCACTATTTATTTTGTAAATACGCTGAACTAAAATAGAATCTAGCTCAACGGTTAGGTCAGAATTAATATCAAATTTTTTTCGGGTTCTTACCTCTCTTTCTACATCAAAATATTCTTCTCCATCGTATCCATATTTTCCACTTTGCAGATTTAGATCTCCATTATTACGAATAATTGTGATACGTTCATCAGGCTTTTTTGTAATAATTTTCCACGAACTCGATAAGTTTTGTAAGCACTCCCTGGCCTTGTTTTTTAGATCAGAGGAAGTCTGGCTGGCTAATACGCTTTGAAATGATGACTCAGCCTCCTTATATCTGCGCTGGGTAATGTAAATCCTGCCAAGGTCATAACTAATTGTTGGATCATGATTTCCCGTGGCCAGCTTTTCATAAACGCTTAGTGCTTCAGAATAATTTTTAAGTAAATAATGAAGTTTGGCAACCGTATATTCATCCGCTTTCTCTAATGCCGCATTACCCTCTAGCCTTTTATAATACTCCAGCGAGGCATAATACTGGCGTTCCTGAAATAGCCTTTCTGCAATAAGACGTATTTCGTCTTCTTCTAATTTGCCTGCTACTTCTTTCAGCGGCCTAATGTGCTGGGCGCTAACCTGAATAGTGACAAAGCCAATAATAACCAACAGTAATTTACTCATAACCCAGGTCTTCTCAGCGATTTTATTCGCGCGCGTTTCTTATAAGTTCGCTTGATAAGGTAACTCATACTCAATTCGAATCCGCCGTTTCTAGTCTCATCTGAAATAGAGGACAGCAAAAGATCATAGCTCGCACCCAATATAAAATTGGCATATTCTACCTGTATAGCGCCAATGAATACGTCAAGATTGCGTGCCCACACCCCCAATGAAAAATAGCTTTCCTCACGAAGGGAGAATTCTATGGCGCCACCCGGATTAATAGTATGCTCGTCACCCTGGAAGAAATAAAATACACTTGGTGCAAAATTAACTACCTCGGTAAGCGGAAGACGAGCTGAACCATGGACTGACAGACGCCTTTCAATGGGATTTTTTTGCCCCAAAAATTCGCGCCCGGGTCTTCCAAGGTGATAGACTGAAACGCCCGCATTAAAGGAGGTGCCATTATTAAGGAACTTATACCACATAAATCCGGCGCTGAAGTCCACAACAGTAGAATTATCGCTTTCGATATTCTCACCGTTTGCCAGCCCCGGATCAAATCCAATACCATTCACCCATTGATTCTGAGTAGTAAGTCCCGTAAAGTCTACATTGGTGTTATCGATGCCGGCTTGCATACCAAAAGCGATGAACTCATTTCGGCTGCGGCCATAGGCGTTATGATAAGCAAATGATAGCATGGCTTTGGTGTTGGTAATTGCCTTACCTGACTGATCATGAATTATGGCCATCCCTACCCCTGCATAATCAGGATTTCGATCATTTTCCAGCAGCGATAGATCAACATGGCCTGCGGTGGTTTGAAATTGCTCAAAATCATTAAAATAGCTTTTGTAGTTTAATCCGGCGCGCACATACCCATAAGCTGTTCCGGTAAATGCCGGATTTACTGTATATGAAGCATTGTAAAACTGTGAAAAAAACGGCTGCTGGGCCTTCACGGAGAGAACACCAAGTACGAAAAATACTATAGCGACGCTTCTTTTCACCTGATTAACTGAACTGACCCTTTTCGACTAACGCGCTCACCGCTTGAAAGCTCGGCTATTATAAAGTATATGTAGTTGTCCATAGGCTGCTCAGAACCGTTAAACGTACCGTCCCACCCCATGTCTTTATCATTTGTAGTAAACATTTCCCGCCCCTTTCTATCATAGATATTGAACTCCAGTTGCTCTACGCCAAGTGTATTTACAAGAAGTAAGTCATTCATATTATCACCATTGGGGCTGAATAGATCGGGCACAAATATTTCAAAGTCATCGCTCACAAAAACATTTACTGATG
>JBCDHA010000348.1:0-4794 GCA_038750705.1 Bacteroidota bacterium | reverse complement strand
TCAGTAGAGAATGAGCTCATTGGATCTTTTATAAAGAGGGCTATTTTCGAGGAAATAATACCATCACTTGATGGGGAGCAGGCTGAATTGCAGAAATATGCCAAAGAGGTCATAGACCGCTTTAAAAACCCGACTATAAAACATGCGCTAATCTCTATTGCTCTAAATTCATTTTCCAAATTTAAAACCCGTGTATTGCCTTCAATAATAAGCTACTATGAAAGGGAAGGCAAACTACCCATGTTTTTGATGACTTCACTTGCGGCACTTATTTGCTTTTACAAGGGAAAGCGATTTGATAAAAACATTGAATTAATGGATGAGCCAAAAGTCATCAAGCTAATGGAGTCTTTGTGGTCAGAGCTTGATAACGGCAAAGAGGACATCAAAAAGTTAGTGACTAAAGTATTGGGGAATACAGAACTGTGGGGACAAGATTTAACAGAAATACCGGAATTTAGTGAGTTAGTATCGAGTCAGGCACATAACATTTGTAATAAGGGCATGGGAAAGGTTATACAATCACTGTCTTAAAATTCTACCTCACAGTGAAATTCCGCGCTTCCAGGGAATAAAATCGTCTTGCGCCAACCTTACGGAATTCGGCATTTTTTCTCCACTGGCTACGGCTATTACATATTCTAGAATTTCTTCAGCTTTTGATTCTATGGTATCGTTACCGGTGATAATGGTTCCTGCGTTTATATCGATAATGTCTTGCATACGTTCTGCCAATTTATCATTGCTGGAGATTTTAACCACCGGACTGACAGGGTTGCCCGTAGGCGTGCCTAAACCTGTGGTGAACAAAGTTACAGTCGCTCCTGATCCGGCTAACCCGGTCGTAGACTCCACATCATTTCCCGGTGTGCATAACAGATTCAGGCCCGGTCTGGTCACTTGCTCGGTATAGTCCAGCACGTCAACAATGGGTGAGGTTCCACCTTTTTTTGCTGCACCGGCAGACTTCATGGCGTCGGTGATCAGCCCATCTTTGATATTTCCTGGTGACGGATTGGCATCAAAACCCGAACCGGACTCTTTCGCGCGATCATGATAAGTTTCCATAAGACCTGTGAACTTTTCTGCGAGGGCCATAGAGCTACACCGATCGGTAAGTTCCTGCTCCACTCCGTTTAGTTCCGGAAACTCAGACAATACCACAGACCCTCCCAGAGAAACCAGCATATCTGAGAAGTGACCAACCGCTGGATTAGCAGAGATTCCGGAAAACCCATCGGAACCACCACACTCAAGTCCCACTACCAGCTTACTCAAAGGAGCTGCTTCGCGCTGCATCTGGTTAGCTTTAATCAGGCCTACAAAAGTCTGTTTTACCGCATCGGCAATAAATTCAGGTTCAGAATTACTTTCTTGCTGCCCTAAGATATACAAAGGCTTGTCGAACTTGGGATTTATTTTTTTTAAGGCTGCCTTGAGATTTTTGACCTGTGCATTTTGACAACCAAGGCTCAATACTGTGCCTCCCGCAACGTTCGGGTTGTTTAAATAGCCGGCCAAAAGAGCGCAAAGGGTATCGCTGTCCTGCCGGGTGCCTCCGCAACCTCCGTCATGTGTCAAAAACTTAATGCCATCAACGCTTGGGAATAGCTGTCGTTGCTTTTGTTGGTCAGCCTGGATTATGAGTTCTTCTTTCTCTAAACTATGTACATCCGACCCGTTTTGATACTGACGCACAAGCTTACGTACATCTAATGTATAATTTTTTCCTGCGTTGTAGCCAAGTTCCTCAACAAGTGCATCACGAACCATTTCAATATTCCTGTTCTCACAGAAAACCAAAGGCATTACTATCCAGTAATTGGCCGTCCCTACTTTGCCATCGCTTCTATGGTACCCCATAAAAGTTCTATTCGTGAACTTGCTTACATCCGGTTGCTTCCATGAAAGATCTTTCCTGTTTAACTCAAACTTCTGTGTGGCATGCTCTACATTATCAATAGTCACTACTTCACCTCTTGAAATGGGCTTCTTGGCTTTACCGATCAGTACACCGTACATCATTAAAGCATCGCCGGGATTCAGATGTACTTCTGAAAACTTATGTTTGGCCGCTACGAATGTTTTTAGCGTGAACTTGTGATCATCCAGCGCTATTACTTCTCCGGCATTAATATCTTGTAATGCAACAATAAGGTTGTCTTCAGGGTGCACTTTTAGAACACTACTCGCCATTATCTGAAGTTTTTTAAGTTTTTCGCCAGAAAAGCCATATTCTCATCAGGCTTGTCCACATTTCTGGGATAGTAATAATAGATAAGTTGTTCCGGGTTTAAGGCCATTATCTCAGGTAAGTATTTATCCATCAGTGTATTGTATTCTGCCGGCATATTGTGATTTTCGATAACCAGCAGGCTTTTTTTTCCATTTGAGCGTGCCGCCTTAATATAGTTTTCACCTGGCCCGCCCAACAAGTTTTTTCCAGTTTGCTTTACCTTACCTCCTGCTTCTGCTTCCATCGGCCATGGCCGACCATTACATCCAAAATAATCTAATTCTTCAATTCCTGCCATTGAGTCTATTACCTCCTTGCGCCAATTTGCATAGGCAAATAGGCTTGTGGTTTTACTCGGATGCTTCTGACGTATGTGTTGATTTAAGTAGCCTAAGAAGCTCGAGAATGCAGTGTTATGCTGATTGAGATCTTCAAGGTCATTAATGTTCTTCTTTGCTTCTGCGGAATAGTCCTTTTTGTCATAGATCTTTGGCTCATCCCAGATAATGCCTTTTACGTTCCATAATTCGAATATCTTATCAATGCCAGCCTTGAAAAAGTCAATCGTAGACTCGTAATGAATACTGCTATGGGTGCCAACGTCTCTATCTTCGTAAAAACTACCATCTTCTTTGAGCATCCAGGTATCCGGATTTTGGATGGTGAATACACTCGGTACCTTTGGAGCGCCCGCCAGCAAGCCTCCCCAGCGTGATGGCACAACAAAAACTTCCATTCCAAATTTATTTGCCTCGTTAACAATGATCTCAACATTTTCGACAGCGGCTCTGAGGTCTTGCTCTAGTATAGCTATAGAAACTACATTTGTGCCAATGTCGGCCATCCAGCTAAGATCTTCTCGTACCTGACGAGGTACCATAGTGTACATGTGTGCACGAAAGTAGTACGCGTTTAGTATTTTAGACTCATCCCTTGAATGTGATGATGTACAGGCTTGAATATTCCCGGCCAAACTAAGGGCGGCTGAACCTAAAGCTGCCTTCCGAACAAATCCT
The DNA here is from genome assembly GCA_038750705.1 of Bacteroidota bacterium. GTDB lineage: Bacteria > Bacteroidota > Bacteroidia > Cytophagales > Cyclobacteriaceae > Fulvivirga. The sequence goes on along the minus strand of JBCDHA010000348.1, from coordinate 1,542 downwards.
CTTCTTGAAATCCCCATCATCTGAAATTCTTGAGGTTAATATTTTCTAAGTTCGGCCTTTTTTCAAAGTAAAGTGCCTGTTTATTTAAATTTTCCCAATGGTAAAACCGGACCTCACGGAGCGTTAACCCGTCTATTTGGCTAAAAGTGATATTTGAGAATATATTGTTTTTCACCGCAGTGTAAATACGCTCAGGTACTTTCTTGTCTATGCAAAAGACGAGCGGAGGCAGGCATTTGTGCCATGATCCTTTCTCCTTAACTATATAGGAAAAGTTATTATGCTCAAAAATTACCATCATCTAACATGAATAATGATATGCAATGCCGTGTTTTCTTAGAGGCGGCGTAAGGACCGGTTCCGTATTTTGAAATATAGTATATCGTTCTTTGATTGGTCGAGTCGGTGCAATAGCTATGCGGAGTGTGAAAAAAAGTAAATAAGGTCGTTCGCATATGATTGTTATTGCTTTTTTATGGTCAAATCCTGGCTTTACAGGTCAAAAACATTGGGCAGCCAGAGGCTTATTTCAGGGAAATAGGTTACAATTAGCAAAGCGGCAATCATGGCAAGAAACAGAGGAACCAAGGGCTTAATTACTTTCTCAATAGAGGTTTTAGCGATGCCGCATCCCACAAAGAGTACTGAACCCACCGGAGGTGTGCAAAGGCCTATACAAAGATTCAAGACCATAATCACACCAAAATGGACGGGATCCATACCCATCTTGGTTACAACCGGAAGGAAGATAGGAGTAAAAATGAGCACTGCCGGAGTCATATCCATAAACACTCCAACGAATAAGAGTATTAGGTTTATGATCAACAAGATCACTATTTTATTGTCGCTAATACTTAGTAGTGCGGCACTTACATCCTGCGGGATGTTTTCAAAAGACATTACCCAGGACATACCCATGGAAGTGCCTATGAGCAACATTACAATAGAGGTTGTTTTCACCGTATCCAATATAATGGTGGGTAGGTCTTTTACTTTAACCTGCCGATAGATTAACATTGACAAAACCAAGGTATATACAACGGCTATAGCCGAAGCCTCTGTCGCGGTAAATATGCCGGCTACAATACCCCCGATTACAATGATCAATAGTAACAAACTAGGTACCGCATCCAGGAACTTTACCAAGGCCATTTTTAATCCGGTTGCTTCACCTACAGGGTATTTCTTGACATACGCCCAGACCCCGGCTACCAACATTAAAGATAAACCAACAACCAGGCCGGGTAGGTAGCCTGCTACAAAAAGCGCTGCTATGCTCACCCCACCGCTTGCCAATGAGTAAATGATAAGAATGTTACTCGGTGGAATGATTAATCCTGTAGTAGCACTTGTAATATTTACCGCTGCACTAAACGGTCTGGAGTAGCCTTCTTTTTCCATACGGTTCACCATGAAACCACCAATGGCAGATGCCGCGGCGACGGCCGAACCCGATATGGCTCCAAACAGCATACAAGCCAGGATATTTACAAAGGCCAGACCACCGGGAAGCCTGCCCACCAGCACTTTTGCAAAATCAAT
>JBCDHA010000347.1:0-4814 GCA_038750705.1 Bacteroidota bacterium | reverse complement strand
GTTACCGGTCTCTTCTTGACGGGGTCGATACATCTTACCTAATTCACCGTCAAGTGTAATACCTATATGCGGTCCATAAAAAATAAATGCACTACCGTCATCAGGAATATGATGGGCGAAAGCTGTCATGCCTGTTCTACCAGAAAATGGTAAGCCTCCAAGGCCTCCCATAATGAACGGACCAAATAACACATTAAAGAAGGTGGTGGAGGGAACATTGATGTCATCCGAACATACAGAAGTCGCCATTAGCACTCTTGAAATGTCTAGTTCATGCTCAATTTGCATTCTTCCTAAGTAATGAATGGAAGTATCTTTGGCGTCTTTGGCATCGGGAAAATAACGTTTTACAAGCTTATCAAATTTTCTCTGTAACATATACTAAATCTGTTTATAGGAATGAGACCATTTTGAATTATAAACCCCAATTTAGAATTATTTCACATTATGGCGTCATTGTTGCACTAATAATTGCTTATTTATTCAATCAAATCCCCACCCCAAAAAATATTGGATGTTGATCCGGAATGATGGGCAAAAGATGGTGATTCCAGGTTTTAATTCTTATTTCAAATCCAGCAAACGGACACATTCCACAGGATATGTAGGTATTGAAAAATTGAGAGTTGGGATCAATGTTTTTTTATCAGTTCTTTTGCTAATTCTTCCAACGTCTTTCCTTTTGTTTCAGGCATTAATACCTTGACAAAAAGGAGCTGTAAAACCATCATAAAGGCAAAAAAGGCAAAAACAGGCCAAGGGTTCTCTCCAAATATTCCTTCTTCTTTATCGATAAAAATTGGAGTGAGCAAAGTAATCAAGGCAGCAAAAACCCAATGTGTGCCCGTACCTAAAGACTGGCCCTTTGCCCGGACGTCGTTTGGAAAGATCTCCGAGATAAATACCCATATCACGGCTCCCTGACCAACAGCATGCGAAGCGATAAAAATGAGGATAAATGTTAAGAGAAGCACAGGGTCCAGGTCTGCATAAAAACAGAATGCCGTCATGGCAAGACTAACAATGTATCCAACAGAACCAATGTACATCAGCATTCTCCTGCCCATTCTATCAATAAAATAAAGCCCAATAAACGTGAACAACATATTTATAATACCAATGGATATGGAATTAAAGAGCGAGTCCTTGCCGCCCAGTCCTGCGAGCTCCAAAAGTTCGGGAGCGTAATATAATATAAAATTAATGCCAGATAATTGGTTGAAAAAGGCGATTAAAAAGGCCAACAGTATAGGCTTCGAAAACCTTCCGGAAAAAAAGCTACCATTATGCGTTGTTTGCTCATTGTCCAGAATGATATCTTCTAAACGCTTATCTGCCGTATCCGGATCAATAACCTTTAGAACCCTGAGGGCACCTTCTCTGTCATTATTGTGAAGTACCATCCACCTGGGACTATTAGAAACACCCAGTATGAGAAAACAATAGAAAAAAGCAGGAACGCCCTCCATACCTAACATCCATCGCCAGTCATTATCCCCTCCCACGCCATCCAGAAGATAATTGGATATAAAGGCCAGTAAAATGCCCAAAACGATCATAAACTGATAAAGCGCTACCAGCTTACCCCTGTTTTTTGATGATGAAATTTCTGAAATATACATAGGAGCTGCCACGGAGGATGCGCCTACTCCTACCCCACCTATAAATCTAAAAAAAGAGAACGTGTATGGATCTGGTGCCAGCGCCGACCCCACAGCGGATACAAAATACAGCAACCCTATCCAAAAAAGAGTCTTTTTTCTACCTATTTTATCGCACGGAATACCCCCAAATAAGGCGCCGAAGACCGTGCCCCATAGAGCCATACTCATAATAAAAGTACCATGAAAGAAAGGGCTTGTATTCCATAATTCTTTAATAGGCAGGTTAGCGCCTGAAATGACTACGGTATCAAATCCAAAGAGGAGGCCGGCTAAAGCTACGCTTAGCGACCAGAAGAGAACATTTTTCTTCATCTGTTAATAATTTCAAGCTGTCAATTTAACTAAATAGTAGTCTCCAAACTAATCCTTTTACCTATGGAAATACTCAGGTTACTGATGCTAAAATTCGGAAATTATGGAGCGATAAATAGGGGAAATTACTTATTTATTCGAGAGTTTAAATTCTATACTTTTACACATGGATATGAAAAGGTTTATCGTGTATGTCTATACAAGAATGAATACCCTTAGTGGTGCAGTTCTTATTTCGTGGACTACTGTTTGTAGCCTTTACAGTATACTCTATTGGCTTGTTCCCTTTACCTCTTTTTGGACCGGTTTTATTTTAGCTACGCTGATTTCCGTGATTACTGCATATCCCATGGGCTGGATTATATTATCCTATGCATCAAAATTGAAAAGCCAGAGTAAAGCTGCCGAGGCGGACAACCAAGTAAAAAACAAACTTATCAATATTCTTGGGCATGATTTAAAAAGCCCCCTTAACAATATCAAGCAAACATTGAACATGCTTGAACATGGCCATATTAATCAGGATGAATTTAATCATCTCACTAAAATACTTACCAAAGACATAGGATCAACGCTAAACTTAACTTCCAATTTGATCAAATGGATAAACATCCAACAAAATGACTTCAAACCTGAGATCAAAACTGTAAAAATAAGTGAGCTGATAAAAGAGTGCGCCTTACTCTACACGCCAATCGCAAGGGAAAAGAATATAGACCTTTTGGTTAATACAGGTGTTGATATTGAAATGGATTCAGACCCTGAAATGATCAAAATTGTATTAAGAAACTTGCTGTCAAATGCTATTAAATTCTCACATCCGCATAGTAAGATCAGCGTTGATCAGAATATCTCAGGGGGCGAAGTAACCTTGTCCGTAGCGGATTGTGGTGTGGGGATGTCGGAGGAAGAAGTTAATATTCTTTTCTCATTGACTGAGGTAAAAAGCCAGGTAGGTACAAATCAGGAAAAGGGGACTGGTCTGGGTGTAAATCTCTGCAAAACGGTCATAGACAAGCTTGGTGGTAAAATTTGGGCAGTAGGTAAGCTAGGGGAAGGTACAACCTTTACTTTTACAGTACCCTCCCCAAATATTAAAGTAATTAGCAAACGCAGGCAATTTGAATCTATAACTAGTTAACCGCTTCCAGTTTTCCTAGTTTTTCCTTTAGACCTGACTTTATCTCGCCAATTGAGTTGTAAAGCTGTTCGTAGTTGTCAATTAAGAAATACCTGTCCTGAAATATATCTTTACGATAAGGTGTATTAAGCATCTGCTCTACGTGATACTCAAAATGCTTTGGTTCTTTACTAAGTGAGTACTCGGTTTCACCCGCTGAAGATAACACTCCTGCACCATAGATTCTAGGTTCGCCATTTTCCCGGATCAAACCAAATTCTACTGTAAACCAGTAAACTCTGGATAGCAGATCGATGGCAACAGGGTCATCCGCATAATCGTGTCCAATCTTGCTTATCGCCTGAAGAAAATCTACAAATGCCTGATTAGTTAAAAGCGGTACATGGGCGAATACATCGTGAAACATATCCGGTTCTTCGAGGTAGTCCAATTCACTCATTTTCCTCAGCCATGTTGTGGCCGGAAATTTTTTGTTCGACATTAGTTCGAAGAATAAGCGGTCATCAACAATGCCTTCAACAGCCACTAGCTCCCATCCGGTGAGTGTAGTTAGAATTTTATTTGTCTCCTCAAAATCAGGAATCCGATCGGCCGTAAAGTTGATCTTATCCAAACCTATCATAAACTCCTTGGTAGCCGCATGAGGCATGTTTACGATTTGGCGGTTAAAAAGTATTTTCCAAACCTGGTGATCCTCCTCCGTATACGCATCATACACCTGTTTCATATTTTTCAAAGTTGGGATGATGCGTTTAGTTGTTGTTTCCATCGTTTAAAATTTAATCATAAAAAAAGCCCCACTCTCGGAGCGGGGCTGTATTAATTATTAATATTCGTTATGCATTAACTACCCTGTCCGAGTCCTGTAGAGACTGAATAATAATAGTAGTAATATGCTTTTTGTTCTTTCATTGTACATCAAAGATATAACTTATTAAAAGAATGCAAAACTGATATTTATCAGAAATCATAAAATATCAGGTTTACATACTTTCCCTTAAGTCAAAAACTTTGCGCATCTTATCGATCAGCTTCTTAGACTCGCGAAAGTTCAAGGTTTGTTGGCCATCGGAATATGCTTCTTCGGGTTTCTCATGTGTTTCATAGATAACCCCATCGGCACCGGCCATAATGCATGCCAGAGCTACAGGTTCTACATGATCGCGAATGCCAATACCATGTGATGGATCCGCAATGACGGGTAAATGCGATTTTTCTTTAAGAATGGTGATAGCATTAATGTCCATAGTATTTCTACTCGCTTTCTCATAGGTTCGAATACCGCGTTCGCAGAGCATAAGGTTTTCGTTGCCGGCAGAAAAAACATACTCAGCAGATGAAAGTAGTTCATCAATTGTGCCGGAAATACCTCGCTTGATCAAAACGGGTTTATCTACAAGACCCAGCTCATCTAAGAGATTGAAATTTTGAGTGTTGCGAGCTCCCACTTGAAATATGTCTACATAAGGCAGCATCTCTTCTATTTGAGAAACTTGCATAACTTCTGTGATGATCTTAATACCGGCCGCTCTGGCTGCCTTATACCACAACTTCAGCCCCTCGATACCCATGCCTCTAAAGGAATATGGTGAACTTCTGGGTTTGTATACACCACCACGCATAATTTTAACATTGTTCTCTTTTAAATGATGAATGGTCTTATCTATCTGCTCTTCACCTTCAATAGAACATGGACC
>JBCDHA010000346.1:0-4820 GCA_038750705.1 Bacteroidota bacterium | reverse complement strand
TAGTCAATTATGGGCATATCCTTTGCAAAATCATGATACAGCTCCTCTGCTATTTCGTTTTCCAAAAGAAAATTAGGTCCTAAAAATTGCTTGGTATCTACCTGCTTAGTATTCATATCTACACGTCCATATGGTTTGCCCGGATAATCCCTAGCTCTAATCCACGTAATTCGGCTAAACCTTTAAGCCTTCCTATTCCTGAATATCCGGGGTTTGATGTTTTATTGAGGTCATCCAGCATCTGATGGCCATGATCAGGTCGCATAGGAATGTGAATGTCCGGTTCATTGTCACGTTTACGCTTTTGCATTTCTTTCAATAGTGTGTATATCACCGCATACATGTCCACATCACCGTCCAGGTGATCTGCCTCATAGAAATTGCCTTCCTCATCTCTAAGCGTACTTCTGAGATGGACAAAATGAATCCGTTCACCAAACTCTTTTGCCATATTCGGAAGATCATTATCTGGCCGTACACCAAACGAACCTGTGCAAAACGTAAGTCCATTTGATGTTGAGTTAACTTCGTTAAACAGGAATTTTATATCATCAGCTGTACTTACCACCCTGGGCAGCCCGAATAATGGAAAAGGCGGATCATCAGGGTGTATGGCCATTTTAACCCCGGCAATTTCAGCTTCCGGGATAATTTCTTTTAGAAACTGAACCAAATTGGACTTCAGCTTATTTATATCAATATTGTTATACCCGGCCAGTTTCTTTTTGAAGTCAGCCACAGAATAAGATTCCTCGCTACCGGGTAATCCGGCAATGATATTATTGATTAGTTTTTGCTTTTCTTCATGACTCAGCGCCGCTAACTTCTCTTTTGCCTTTTGTATTTCAACCTTTGAATAACCAGGGTTTTTCCTTTCCAGTATAAAAAGGTCAAAAGCAGTCATGGCCGCGTTGTCGTATCTCAGGGCTTTGGATCCGTTTGGCAATTCAAAAGTGAGATCCGTTCGTGTCCAATCCAATACAGGCATAAAATTGTAACATATCACCGAAATGCCTTCGGCGCCCAGGTTGCCAATAGTTTGTTTATAATTCTCTATGTACTGATTGAACCTTCCCGTACGCGTTTTTATGTCTTCATGGACGGGCACACTTTCCACAACATGCCAGGTAAGGCCGGCCTTTTCTATTTCTTTAATTCTTTTTTTAATTTCTGAGCGCGGCCACACTTCTCCATTAGGTATGTGGTGCAGGGCGGTAACAATACCCGATGCACCTGCCTGGCGAATGTCAGAAAGTTTTACAGGATCATCGGGTCCGTACCAACGCATGGTTTGAATGAAACTCATAACTATACCCCGCTAAATGCGCTAAATCCTCCGTCAACGGGTATGACGGTACCGGTTACAAATTTTGAAGCATCGGAACACAGCCAAATTAGAGTGCCTATAAGCTCTTCAGGCGAGCCAAACCTATTAAAAGGAGTATGTTCGATGATTGTGCTTCCTCGCGCCGTTAGGGAACCATCTTCATTGGTTAATAAGGTTCTGTTTTGATTGGTCAGAAAAAAACCAGGAGCAATGGCATTTACCCGGAAACCCTCACCAAATTTGCCAGCCAATTCTACTGCAAGCCACTTGGTATAATTGTCAATAGCGGCTTTAGAAGAAGAATACCCCATTACCCTGGTCAATGGTTGTTGTGCGGACATTGAAGATATGTTAATGATGCATCCTTCTTTATTGTCAATCATGGATTTAAGAAATGCCTGAGATGGAATAACCGTACCCAGGTAATTTAGCTCTAGAACCTTCTTGGTTTCAGCAATTGACAACGCAAGAATATCCTCGTCCGGTCCGATAGTCGCTCCGGGCATATTACCACCTGCGGCGTTAATTAGGATGTCTACCTTACTGAAGTCTGAAAGAACCAACTCCCGAACGGTATTCATTACACTTTCATCTAAAACATCGGCTTTGTAGGATTTTATAGTCCAGCCGTTATCCCTGGCTTTCTCCGATAGTGTAATGGACTTATCGGGGTCTCTATCGAGCAGAGCAACCTTCACACCCTCTTTAGCGAGGGCTTCAGCCATGGCCGAACCCAGGATTCCGGTTCCTCCCGATATCGCGGCTACCTTATTTTGCAGATTAAAAAGTGAAGCAGACATACTGTTATTTTCTACACGTAAGGACGCTATGAAGTTAGCACACCCTTACGTGTGTGGCCGGCTATTTTTAAAATCATATATATTAAATCATGTAATATTAACACCAGTATTATTGGTTCAACTAAATCCACACCCCAATCATTTGTGAGTACTCATTTTAATTGCATGTTTGTGGTGTAGCAGAGCAATGCTGCTTCTGATCTTAGTTTGTTTTATTAACTCTCAATTCGGTCCAACCTTTAAGGTTATAAAAGCCACATGCGTATAACCTTCCAATAGTTTAAATCTGTTGGTGATCATAGTTTTTCGTCTGGTATTCAAAGAAAAGGAGGCTCAGCCTGTCTTGTTTTTGTTAAACAAAACGGATGGAACTATTTATGACAGCATCGGTCATTTAGTAGTGTTGGTTTTTACATTATTTCCTGTTTGACTTTAATGAGGATTCACGAATCACTAACCTGCTTTTGATAATTTCACATGTAGCCGGACGCTCCTCATTATCGATATGATCAAAAAGTAATCTTGCTGCAGATTTCCCAAGCTGGAGGGCGGGGCTATCTACTGTGGAAAGAGGTGGGTCGATAAACTCTCCATTAGCCTCATTATTAAATCCAATGATTGCTACATCACCCGGTATACTAAAACCTGCTTTTTTTATATGATGTATCATTTCAATGGCAGAAGCGTCGTTAATAGCAAATATACCGTCAGGCGGATGTTTAAGGGATAGAAAATATTTAGTATAAATCTCAACGTCGTCACTTTCATAAGAGGAAAATACAATCAGTTTTTTATCGAGGAAAAGCCCGTTATTTCTAATAGCATCCTTGTAACCCTCAAGACGATTTCTACTGTTTATCAAATTTGGCGGCCCCGCAACGTGAGCTATACGCTTACAACCCTGTTCTATCAAATGGTCAACAGCTTTATACGAGGCTTCATAGTCATCGATGATAACACGTGAAGTCTCCAGTTCCTCATTTACCCTATCGAAGAAAACAATAGGTGTTTCCGTATTGAGTACTTTCAAGAAATGGTCTGCACTCATCGTTTCCTTGGAGAGGGATACCAATAAGCCATCGATGCGGTTTGCCAGCATATCTTCTACATTCTTCTTTTCTGCATAGATTGATTCATTAGATTGGGAAATTATAATATTATAACCTTCGCGATTAACTACTTCTTGAATACCCGCTAAGGCCTTTGAAAAAAAGCGATTTACAATTTTTGGTATGATGAGCCCAATGACCTTGGTCTTTCTTTGCTTTAAATTGACGGCCAGAGGATCAGGATGATAATCCAATTCTTCTGCCAAATTGGTTACAAGCTTTCTCGTTTCTGCCTTAACATCTGAGTGACTGGTTAAAGCTCTGGAAACCGTAGAGGTTGACAGGTTAAGCCGTTCGGCAATATCCTTTATAGTGACCCTTTTTCCTTTCATTATATTAATACTATATGGAAGTTAAAATAAGGCAAATCAAAAAGCAATGATCAAGACTTCTGCAAACGTTTTCGGAGAACTGATTTTTTGGGATCGTTCCCGGGAACGGTACCACGAAAAATAATTCGATATTTCAAAGAGATCGGTGTGAAAAAAATATTTTTTTCTCTACTATCGTAAACGGTTAAGATTATAAAACAGACAAAAACGGAACGATAAGAGTGGAAAAATTACTGACAAAAGAGCTATCTCTAGAGGAGTACAGCAATGAGGATCTTTTTGAATTGGTTCAAAAGAAGGATAGCTATCCTACATTCGAAAAACTGTACAAGAGATTCTACAGTATGCTCATCAGCCATGCCTTTAGGTATATGAGGTCTACTCAGCAGGCCGATGATATGGTGAGCGAAGTTTTTTATAAGATTTGGAAGAGACGCTCTGAGATTAAAATGACCAGTTCACTTCAGTCGTATTTATATACTTCCGTGCGAAACAAGTGTCTTGACCATTTAAGGAGTGAAAGTAGAGTGGAGCATTGTGATGATGATGTACTCGTGGATTTTGATGCCAAAACAGCAACTCCACATCAATACACCGTAGGTGAAGAATTAAAGAAACGTATTGAAAATGCTATTGAAGCCTTACCAAACGATAGACGTAGAATATTTAGAATGAGCCGGGATAACGGCTTGAAGTATAAGGAAATAGCTGATATTCTGGGGATTTCTATTAAAACCGTAGAAACACAAATGGGCAGGGCTCTTAAGCACTTAAGAAATGAGTTATCTGAATATATGTAAGGGTGAGACCATGTATTATCGTCATTACACTAGTAGAGAAAAGAATGACAGACGAACAGTGGATCGTTTTAGCCCGGCATTTTACAGATGATGAGCTAAAAGAGAATAAAAAAAAGACGCTCAATGCTATTTTGGGCAACAAAAGTAACTGCGGTCTAATTGACTCGATAGATATAATATTCACGTCCTCTACATTAAATGATTTTAATGTAGAAGATTCATTAAAGCGATTGACACTGAGAATCGGAAATTTTTAGAAAAATGTTACATACCTCTAAATCTCATTACTTTTTAAAGTATCTACAATTTGGTAGGATTTCTATCGCAAGTGTAATGAGAACTTTAGGGCAGAGGCTTATTACGGTTATTGAAGCTAACAATGAAATCATATTCAATAGTAAGAACTGGAAATTAGGTTACTACCTGATTAATGTAGATCAAGGAGTAAACAG
>JBCDHA010000345.1:0-4821 GCA_038750705.1 Bacteroidota bacterium | reverse complement strand
CGCCGCTGCCTATGAGTTATTTAAATCGGACTGTATGGTAGTAGACTTTGGTACAGCGCTGACATTTACGGTAGTATCAAAAGGAGATATTCTAGGTGTTAATATTATTCCCGGGCTGAAGCTAGCCATGAAATCACTGGCAGATAATACAGCAAAACTCAGTGAAATTCCACTCGAGCTTCCTGATTCCGTCATCGGGCGAGATACCACTACCGCCATCCAGTCCGGAATACTTTGGGGCTATGTAGGGCTGGTGGAAAGAATGATCGACAGGATAGATGAAGAACTGGGCAGTCGGCTTAAAGTGGTAGCGACAGGGGGTCTTTCTAAGGTATTAGAACCCTTACAAGACAGATTTGATGCCGTAGAACCCAATTTAACGTTAGAAGGAATGCGACATGTTTTCGAGGTTAATACCGCTTAGTTTTATCCTCCTTTTTCTTACCTGATATCATCAAGTGGTTTCAGCCAGGTTCAATTGTCCGATACACGGAAGGGTTAGTCGAATATGGCAGACAACTATGGCGGTGCACGTAAAGATTCGCTTATTAAAAAGAGTGATAGAAAATAGTTAGGGAAATCGAAATATGGTGCATCAGGCAATCTCACAGGTTGAGAATTCCAACATCATTAAACAATTGATCGTATACAAACCAAACCCAACAACACCTATGACCTATGCGTACCCTTTCCCTTCTTGCTATGCTGTTTGCTCTTTCTTCTGCCTATTCAAATGGCATCAAACTGACACAGGTAGAATATATTCAGTCTGATAAACCGCAGTTCATTCGTGGTATTAATTTTACCGTAAGCTGGAAGAATAGCTGGAACAACGATAGAAATCACGATGCAGCATGGGTGTTTTTTAAGGTACTCAATAATTCCGGTGGTTATCGTCACCTTTACCTGAAGCCGAATTCGGCGCGTCTTAGTTGGAAAGTCAACCCTAAAATGCCTGATGCCGTGGCCAAAATACCTACTGATGGAACAGGCATGATGGTTTACCCCATAGATGAGTACAGAGGTGACGTTACGTTCAGCTTTTTTGTACAACTTGATACGGCACGACTGAATGAACGATTCATCAATTATTTAAATACCACTACCATTGAAGGCTATGGTATTGAGATGGTGTATATCCCGGGAGGAGGGTTTACCCTGGGCGATCCTGATACTACGGCTCTGGATTACGGAGCCTTCTACAAATCAGACGATGCCGGAAAATTCAATGGCCTTTATACTATTAATAAAGAAGATCGAGAGATTTTGGTATCGCCAAAGAGAGGTGAATTATTCTACCGAGCCAGTGAACCGGAGTACCAGGGTGATCAAAAAGGACCTATTCCTGCAGCCTTTCCCAAAGGGGTTGACCCTTTCTATTTGATGAAGTACGAGGTGAATCAGGGTATATATGCCGACTTTCTCAATTCAATGGCAAGCCAGGCGGCTTCTGTCAGATACACCGGAGGAACGCCAAAGTATAAAAAGTCCGGAGGCACGATTCGGATGGAAGAAGATTATTTTGTGGCGGATCTGCCCGAACAACGGATGGTGTTCTGGCATTGGGATGATATGATGGCGTTTACTGACTGGGCGGCGCTAAGACCATATACTGAATTCGAATACACAAAAGCCTGCAGAGGCCCTGGAAAACCAGTGGCCCATGAAATGCCGTGGAATACGGCTGGCGACAGTAAAATGATCCGTAGGATAAATTCCAAAACACACCAAATGGAGTTACCGGACGGGTTCGATGAAGGCCAATTAAATGGCGAAAACCGGGAGCTTTTTGGCGCTTCCTATTATTGGGTAATGGATTTGGCGGGAAGCATGTGGGAAAAAGTGATTACCGTTGGAGATTCGGTAGGGCGTGCGTTTGGAGGCCAGCATGGTGACGGGAGGGTAGACTACTATGGTATGGCTAATGTGAAGGGCTGGCCCTCTGGCTATGGCGAGTCCTACGGTTATGGTTATCGGGGTGGGGGCTACTATGCCAAGGCGCATATTTCTGAATTTAATCCATACAGTCCCATCGCATATCGCCTGTATGGAGCCTGGTCTGGCGGACCGCGTAATGCTGCTTACGGTTATCGGGCAGCACGAACAATGGATTAACTGGATTTGCGAGCTGCGGCGCTGATACCTGGATTTTTAGAAGGATAATATTATTTCCATAATTCAAAGCACTTCTCTTTCTCCAGCCCTCCTGTTATAAAAATACTTCTCCAGGAGCTTTCGGCCAGCTTTGTTGAGGAAAGTTTAATCTGCTTGGTGAACTCTGTAACCTCGTCAATGGAGAGGCCGTACTTCACGCTTCCTATTCCTGCCCAAATAATAGCCCCCATACACATTGGGCAAGGCTCTACGGTAGTATATAGAATGAGGTCTTCGGCATTGTCATAATCCAATTGATCCATTTTTTGGACTACATTCATTTCGGCATGGGCCGTGGCACCGTGAAGTTTGGTGCTGTTAAAGCCGGCAACATGCTGCCCTTCTTCATCTACCAAAACGGCTCCGAAAGGAGTATTGGCTTCTGCGGCCACATCTATGGCTACCCGCATCCAGAAAGAATCATCTTGTAAAGCCATAATTACAAACTTCGCGCAGCACCGGTTGTTTTCCTAATATGAAAGAACCCAAACCCGTGAAACCCACGAAAGGTCAGGAATCCGTTTGGGATTATCCCCGGCCGCCCAGATTAGAGAAGTTCAATAAAACCATTGAGATATTCTTCAATGACATATGCATCACTCAAACCAACGAGGGCTACCGTGTTTTGGAGACCAGCCACCCGCCGGTGTATTATATACCCTTTGAGGAGGTGAAGAAAGCCCGGTTACTTCCCTCTGATCACACCACCTACTGTGAGTGGAAGGGGGCAGGCTCATATTACGATTTACTTCTCAATGGGAAGTTTGTGCACGATGCGGCCTGGTATTATGACAAGCCGATGCGAGGATTTGAAGCCATTACCGGCTATCCGGCTTTTTATGCTCAAAAAATGGATAAATGCCTTATTGATGGCGTTGAAGTTCAACCACAAACCGGGGGTTTTTACGGTGGCTGGATTACTCCGGATATTGTTGGGCCATTTAAGGGAGAAGAAGGTACCTGGGGATGGTGACTTCTCAATTGGCAGGTGGGCAATGAGCAATTGAATTAACAATCGCCTTGGCTAATACGGGCGGTGATATGGCCAGGTGCAATGAGTTCGGCGCATAGAGTTAATGGTATGCATATGATCAGCGATAGCCTGCGGACCAACTTAGTCGCAATCTTGCTGATTAAACCATTCAATGGCTTGAGGATACAAATCGGGAATTTTTTCACTCTTATTCTTATTGGTATAAAGTGCCAATAGATAGCTGTTGAACTCACGAAATTTTACAAAACCTCTTCTATCCGCCATGAAATTGGCTTGTAGTGAGTTGACTTCTTCATACGTTTTAGCATCAAACTTTTCTTTGAGATAGATGTTGAATACTGCCCATGTCATGTACTCATTAAACGTTCTTACAGGAGAATCATATCCCCCGATATTTTGATTCCAGCAATCAAGGTTTGCAAGACCATCGTTAATTGCGCTACGCCAGTTGTCAGAGATGGGGTTTACGTAGTTGTGGTCGATTTCGGTAAGAACAGTTCTCACCATGTTACCCTTTTCAATGGAACTTAGCTGCCTTTGATTGACGAAGGCGTTGGGCACATTGACAAACATAATTGTTTCTTTACCGGATTTAGTCCTGACTGTATTATGGAAGCCACCAATTAAAGGAGACAACACTATTTTATAGCCATGGTAACGTTGGGGAAATTGGAGTTCCATCCACTGCCACATATCGCCTATCGATACCGCGCTTTTGTATTGGTTAACATAACGATGGAACAAAGGCTTATGCTCATCATAGAATTCTAAAAAAGACGAAGAGCGGACAAAATCTTCAATCAGATCACCATGTTTTTTGAACGTGTTCCTAACTCGGATCAGCGATCTGAATTTTAGTTGTTTACCAACAAATTTTGCTTCGTAAGAACCCGTTCTCCAATCGTGATAGGCATTATAGTTCTCATTGCGGTTGCCATTGAAAATTTGATTTAATTTCTTTATTGCAGGATGATTTTGATAGGGTAAAAAATAGTTAACTACCGCTTCATGGTAGTCTGTCCCTTTTTTCACAATGTTATCGTCTTGCCTGCTAAACTCGGTCAGCGCCACCATAATATTTGCTAACTCGAACGCAGGTGGGATCTGAACATCATAGTTCTCATAATTCGGGGGTTGACTGCATGCCATAACCAGAGGGAGCAGAAAAAGCACAGACAGTACAGATTTTTTCATCAGATTATTTAATATTTACGATAGGCTCAGCCATGCTAAGCACCTTACTAAGTTTGTGCGGGTTAAACTTAGTAAGATCTCTCGTTCCTCGGGATAACATCACTAAAATCAATTCACTACATTCTTCTGCTCACCTTGCAAAAAAGCCTTTAGATTTTCCACGGCAATATCCATCAACCGCTGACGGCTCTCTTTTGATACCCAGGAAATGTGAGGGGTGATGATGCAGTTTTTGGCTGTAAGCAAAGGATTATCCGCCGATGGAGGTTCTTTGGATAATACATCCAATCCGGCGCCTGCTATCTGCCCGTTGTTTAAAGCTTCCGCCAGGTCGTAATCATCAATAATGGCTCCACGACTGGTATTGATAATCAAAGCAGAAGACTTCATTTTAGATAAAGCCGCTTTATCAATAAGAGCATTGGTACGTTCGTTTAATGAGGCATGGATGGAGAGCACGTCGGTCTTTTCCAGAAGCT
>JBCDHA010000344.1:0-4839 GCA_038750705.1 Bacteroidota bacterium | reverse complement strand
TATTTAAACCATAAATCTCGTGATTTGATATCAGATTGACGATAAACTCCTGATTATCTTCTTGAATAACGGTAAGGGTCTCCGATATCGTATCACCTGACACAGTGATATATGGAACAAACAAACTGTCCATTACAAACTCATCCGATTCTAAATTATTCAGAGCATTACCATCCCAGGTTTTACCGGTAGCTATTGGAAATACCAGTTTAAGTTCGGAAATATTACCTTCAATTAATACGGCCTGTGTATCCGTTATTCTTGAACTGTTGGTTTGAATAAAATCCCAATCCTCAGCACTATTAGACCTTTCAAAGGTATGTATCACATAGGTTGTTTCTCCCACCTGATTTTCGAAAGAATCTACTACTTCAGTTCTAAATTGAAAGTTATTGGTAGTAGCAATTTCAAACTGATAGTTAATTTCCTCAATATCATACACATGAAAATCACCTACCTTCAGAGGAAAAAATGGGTAGCCTACCCCTACCAAGTCGGGATCTATTTCATCACTGTTGCATGCCAATACCAAGAAGCAAAAAAGGGCGATACATCTATTCATAACAAAAAAGAACGGATAAAACCGTTCTTAATTCAAAGATATGGAAATTAGTTTTTGTAACTCCCGTAAGCGCTCTTAGTTCAGCGAGTTGAGTAGATCAACTACCGTATCTTCTTTGCTGGTAGCGGCTGCTTTTACCAGTTTGTCTCCCTTAAACACGGCAAAAAAAGGAAGATTGGTTACACCTGCCATTTTTCTTGCTTCGGGATTTTTTTCGGCATCAACATCAATAAAACTTACCCCTTGAAAGCGTTCATCGCTTGAAAGTCGTTTAAATTTAGGGGTAAATAACCTACAGCTGCCGCACCATCCTGCAAAATATTTCACTATTGTTTTATCGTTATTCGACAAAGCGGATTTGAAATTATCATCCGTTAAAACTTCTACTGCCATTTTCTGAATTTGCTTTTTAGTTTAACTGTTATAACTGCAAATGACGGATATATAAGTTAGCTTTAAAGCCGGATTTGATCAAAATATTAAATAGCATAATTGAATTCATCTATTACCTATGGCCTTAAAAACATTTGTGAAAGTAAGTGGTGTAAATAACCTCTCTGACGCACGGTACTGTGCAGGAATGGGGGTCGATTTGATTGGTTTCAACCTTGACCAAAGTGACCCTAATTTTACAAGCGTTGATAAATTTAAAGAAATTTCAGATTGGCTATCAGGAGTAGAGTTTGTAGGCGAGTTCGGAAACTCAACCCTGGATCAGATCGTCAACGGCCTGAACCAATATAATTTATCCGCAATCGAAGTCAACGATTATACGCTTCTAAAGGATTTGAAGAATGTTAAAACCATTCTGAGAATAGATATAGAAGAGCTTTATACGGTACCTCATGATCTGAAAATTGATTTCTTAGTAGTAGAATCAAGGCAATGGCCGAGCCCAATGCAAATGGACCAGATTAATAAAAGAACAATTGGGGTAAAAGTATTGCTAGATTGTATTGCAACTCAACAAAACGTCTATGAGCTCCTGGAGCTAACGGATATCCATGGTATTTCACTTACAGCAGGTGATGAAATACGGCCAGGATATAAAGACTATGACGAGCTGGCCGAGGTTCTTGAAGCCTTGGAGGAAGAAGAGTATTAACCCGTCCTGTCTATTCCGTTTTCTTTATCGTTGATTTACATCGTTTACTCCCGGGATTTTGGAGGACTCACCATTAAGTAGGCACATTATGCCGGTTTTGTGTTCTAAGAAGTATCCGGTACCGATGTTTTGTACAGGAATATCAATGCTATGGTAACTTATCCGGGCTTAAAACTGACTGATCAGCTGCGTTTTGGGTACTCGTATAATTGGAAATTTTTGAATCGTACCAGGCCGACAAGATTTTTATACCGGCGTCCGAGAAAGGGTTTTTTGATTTGGAGTTATCTGCTAAAAACACCCTTAAATTCTCTAATGTCCGTTCTTAGTTACTTTATCTCGGTGGGGGTAGTTTTCAGATTTGAAGAAAAACCCTTTCTCGGATGCCTTAAAGGCACTTTTCCCCTTGTTCAAAAAATGCAGCCGGGTACCGGTAATGTTTTTATTCCGTTTACCACGTGAATGTTAACTACTACTCACCCTGAATTGAGCCTGCGTTTGACTTCTTACTTCTCCGGGTGAGCTTGTTAAAACCAGCTTTAACGCTATCTGCGGCTTTGTTTAGTGTCTCTACACCTGAATTGACGGTATTCATTCCAGCCTCTTTCATGGCGTTTATCACGCTACTTACTACCTTACCCGAAGATTTTATTACTAAAACACGCAGCATTTGAGAAGCTTCTGAATAGGCAGACCGTTTTAGCTCTTTTTTGCTCATCTCGGGATGTACACCTCCACAATAGCGCAACGTAAGTACTCCAACGCGTAAGGTCAAAAAAGCATTTGTAGAGCCTTCAAGAAGGGAATCTGTAATAATATGAGCAGCATGACCAACCAAAGGAATGGACCTGCCTGGGCTTTTAAGTATGGCACTCATTATGGGTTCAATTTGCCTGGTTATATCAATATCTTCAAGCTCTGACGCTATCAATGCGGATCCGCCTACATTCGCATATAAACGAAGCATATCCCTCAGGGAAGGACGCTGCCAGTAGAGATGAGCAATTTTCCAGATCATCCTGGTTTGAGTGATGAAAATAGTCAATGCGTCGAGCTTACCATTTTGCGATACAGCTGTAGTTAGAAATACGGCTGTCGCAGTGGTATTTATAGTCTCTTCAGCCTTTGCGCGTAGCAATTCAAGCGCTTTACCTAATCCTACCGGATCGCTCAGATCTATTTTAGCGGCTTTAATATGTTTGTTGCTTGCCAGGCGTCTTTTTAGCCGTATTGCGTAGGCGTTGGCATCATCCATTTCACTCGAAGAGATGGATTTCGGAAGACGAGCCAGCAAGATAACCGGAATAGCAAAAAGTGTAAATACAATGATTGAAATAACCGTAATTACAGAAATAGCTAGGGTCTCATGGATAAGAAGTAAGTTAGCATAAAGGTTAATCAGTTGATTAACACAAAAAAGTGCAAAGACTGTAATCACCAAAACGGCAACTATAGATGTATATTTAGCGAAGTTCTTGATCATACTACTATGACTTAACATCGCTGTAAAAGGTTTCAGAAAAGATCTCTAGAATACAATGCGCACACCTCAAAGGGTAAGCGGTGTAGTTTTAAAGTGGTTGGACGATTCAAATATCCTCCTGCCGCTGATTTTAGTCAATTTATTTCACCGAAGTTGTATATAAATTAGTGCCGTAAAATTCTAAAAAATGTCCAGCCTTAATATAAGACCCAGATTCAAGAAGGTAAGCGATCTGAGTGAGAAAGAACTTGAATCTCTACTCAGGCAGGCTCTGAGCGAAAAAGACTCCAAATGTACCGGATATGTTAGCAGCGGTTATAGTACAATAAAGATTCCGGTAAAAGAGAGGCATTTCTGGTCGCCACAATTGACCATTAGCTTCGAGGAAACTGAAGGTCAAACAAAGATAAGTGGACTTTATGGACCCAACCCAACCGTTTGGGCTGTGTTTTTCTTCGGCTACGTAGCCTTGGGAATAGCAGGGTTATTTATTTTGGTGATCGGTTTTTCAAGAATATCATTAGGTATGGATAGCGGAATACTGTGGGCAATTCCTATTTTGCTCGTTATGGCGGCAGTACTCTACGTCATAGCTCAAGCAGGACAAAAAATAGGTGCAGAGCAAATGTATACACTGCACCATTTTTTTGAGGATTTGATTCACGCCAAGGTGAATATTAAGGTAATCTAATGTTGTAGTTAGCGTACCCTGTACATGTTATTCTCTCCAATAGTAAACCAGCGATTAATTCTGGGCAGGCCGCTGTATTTTACCACAGATTCACCCAACGAGCTTAACCGTAAATAGTCCTTGGCATTCACATCAATCTCCGTTTCGCCCAGCACACCCACCTTGGTAACATTGGTTATTAAATCTTCATTCTGAATATTATTATCTCCTATGCCTTTAATCACTTGTTTCTTGACTATACCCTCTTTTATTCTAAGGTCATGCTCTCCCCACAACACAGCTTTTAAACGATCAGCTTTAAGGGAGGTTAACCGAATATCGGATGAACCGTACGATTTGATTTTTAGCTTGTCAACGACAAGAGGTTTATCACTGTATACAAACTCCTCTCCTTTTGTTACAATCTTTTTCAGGTCCCTTACAGTTACATAGGCAGTTACCCGGGCATGGGCATAAACACTTACTTTTTCTTTGTACATGCCGTTGTACACCTTAACTTTTTTCGGTAGATTTTTCGATTTTTCCAGATAGATCTTTAATGTCTTTCCCACCCGTTTTACATGAATGTCTTCTTCATCAATTCTGCGATAATCAATCTTCACTTCTTCTTCATCGCCCTGAACAAAGTGCAGGTTTACATGTGGACCGACCGATACCTTGTTAAAATAGCCGATGTCATTGATATTCAAGGTCTGATCACTTTTTTGCGCATATGCGAAAGTGAACCCCAGGAGGCTTAAAAGTAGTAGTAAGTTGAGCTTTTTCATGGTTGTTTACTTTGAGTTTAAACTTAAAATAGAATAAAAATTGTTATGTCACTCACCTGTAAAGGTTTGTAACATGTTGTAATAAAGACAGCGTGATCGGATAAAGGTTGCCAATTTACTGGGTACTGGTTGCTGGCGGCTTGTAGCTTGTAGCTTGTAATAACAAACGAAATTTCGGTAGAAAGAATAATCTCATTACTAAGGGCCTCACTCCTGTCTTAAACTATCTAC
>JBCDHA010000343.1:0-4847 GCA_038750705.1 Bacteroidota bacterium | reverse complement strand
GCCTCTTTATGCACCCTGTCACCTCTGTCAGCATGCTTTTTGACTCGCTTAAAGAAGTCTTTTGCCTCCTTCTTATCTCCTTTTTTCAATGCCAGTTCTCCCAATGCCAATAGTGAATAATGGTAATAACCCGTTGAAAATGCTTCAGAACTTTCGGAGAACTCCACAGCTCTGTTATAATACAATTTTGCTTCATCATACTTTTTCCTTGTTTGATTGATCTGACCCAGAAAAAATGCTGCATATCTACCACTGGTAGCTTCATACCCCAACTTTCCACTATCAATTTGAGCCAGAATAGTTTTAGCTACCGGCATAGCTCTACTAAATTTTCCGGATGAATACAGTAACCTGGCATAATATCTGTGGAAGTATGGATTATCCGGATAAGTTTGGTACAGGTACTCGCCAATCTGGAGTGCCCTTTGCCTGTCGTTTTCATAGCTGTTTAAAATCCTCATTAAGAAAACCTGGGCCTCCGTTCTGGTGTAGAAAGCATTATATGACACTTTTTTAAGCTGCTCAATACCCAATTTTTTGTCCCCTTTTGGAAAGAAGAGCATGATTGGTTTTAACAGGGGGTAATTTTCCGGCACCCACTCTCGAAAATAATTGTAAAGTGCATCGCCAAAGAGTAATTCAGGGCTTAATTCATGGTGTTCTTTACTATATTCCATATACTTTAAAGCATTCTTACCTGCCGTGGCAGACTTTCTCCAATTCCTACGCTCCTCGCTACTTAGAAGTCTCCCCTTAAAACCGTATGCGGCAGCCAGAAAAAAACTGGCTTCAATTTTATGTTCCTTCTTCTTAAAAAGATTTTCAGAAATCAAGATCACTGTATCCATGTGCGCCATAAATTTTTCATCATGACTGCGGTTATTCATATTAGGCATAATTTTCCACCACTCACTTAACCCTTCGAGGAAATAAGGAAGCGGGTGCCACGAGTATTTCTGTTTAAGCCAGCGGAATTGCTGTTCCGCCTTATCAAACTTGAAGTTGTATAGATCGTTCATGGACTGGTTAATCTCAATTTGAAGCTGCATATCTGCTATCAAAATCACCTGGTCATCTCCCTTACTTTGAGAACCAGCGGTTGCCGCCTGCCCGCTGGAACAAAAGACAGCCTTTAGAATAATGGCGAAAGTGAGTATACCTTTTCTCATATAATAACCCAAAGATAGATGTTGTTCACTAAACACGGTTAACAATTAACCGTTCGCCAGGAGTTCTGATGCTCAACTTAATCATTTCCCTAAATTCGAGCCATGAAAAGAATCCAAGAGGACTCATCCGGTTTTTATGACCTTAATAAGTGGCTGTACTTCGTATTACTGTGCCTGGCCACTTTTGCGCTATTATTGATAAAGAAAACCTTTGTCGAAAACGAGACCATGGCTTTCGAAATTTTGGAAGAACGAGGTCAAATGGGTTTTTTCAATATGATAAGCGGCCTTCAATATGCTTCAATTCCCGTAGTTTATGCGTATAAATTCACCATTACAGGTTTTGTGCTTTGGGTAGGGTGTTTTTTATTTGGCTATAAAGTAACCTATGGCGAAGTCTGGCATGTAGCAGCCGTTTCGGAGAGTATTTTTTTAGTAGCTGAATTAATGAAAATCAGTTGGTTTATGTTTTTCGCTCAAGAGCCTACTATTTTTGATATAAGAGCTTTTTACCCATTTTCTTTGATGAACTTATTTGACCGACAAGCGATAGATCCGCAGTGGATTTATCCGTTAAAAGCACTTAACGCATTTGAGGTTATTTACTGGATACTACTCATAAATGGCATCGATTATAAAGCACAGAAGAAAAGAAGTACAGCCAAACTCATAGTAGCGTGCAGCTAT
Organism: Bacteroidota bacterium; assembly: GCA_038750705.1. GTDB lineage: Bacteria > Bacteroidota > Bacteroidia > Cytophagales > Cyclobacteriaceae > Fulvivirga. The sequence continues at coordinate 2,991 of JBCDHA010000343.1, read as the reverse complement.
GTTCTTTTTTTTATTATATGGCTGAGTTACTATCTAATCATTTACAAATGATAATAGTAAAGAGTTTTGCCGTTGATCAGGAAAGCATTATTAAGTAAAACTTACTTATGATTATTTGCTATTTTCGCCGTTCATTTAAACTGAGCTGAGTAGTAAGCAATGGATTTTAAAAAGATAAATAATATCGGAGGATGGGCAGTCTTTGTTCTGTCTACGTTAGTGTACATACTTACCGTAGAGGAAACAGCCAGCTATTGGGACTGTGGTGAATTTATCGCGGTGTCGTATAAGCTAATGGTACCACACCCTCCGGGCGCACCGTTTTTCCTTCTTCTGGGAAGAATTTTCTCGTTCCTTGCTTTTGGTGACGTAACCCAGGTGGCATTCTGGATCAACATGATAAGTGTACTTGCCAGTGGATTCACCATACTTTTCTTATTCTGGACCATTTCCATGTTCGCTAGAAAAATTCTTAAGATCAGTAACATGAGCGAGATATCTGCCGAACAGACATGGATGATCATCGGGGCAAGTGCCATTGGTTCATTGGCCTACACGTTCAGTGAATCATTCTGGTTTTCAGCGGTAGAAGGTGAAGTATACGCTATGTCTTCCTTCTTCACAGCGTTCGTAGTGTGGGCCATTCTCAAATGGGATTTAATGGAAGACGAAAGTCGCGCTAACCGATGGCTTATACTTATCGCTTACATGATGGGACTTTCCATAGGCGTCCACCTATTAAACCTGGTGACAATTCCCGCTCTGGGTCTGATTTATTACTTTAAGAAGTACAAACCAAACTCGTGGGGCATTATTGCTGCCCTGGTAATAAGCGGTTTAATGATCATTTTTGTCAACAATCTGGTGATCCCCGGGTTTCCAAGTATTGCCGGCCATTTTGAAATATTTTTTGTGAACACTCTTGGCCTTCCGTTTGGCTCCGGAGCGGCCTTTTTCGGTCTTTTAATTGTAGGTTCGTTAGTTTGGGGAATTTCGTATTCAATCAAAAAACAAAAAGAAATATTAAACACTCTTTTGTTGGGTGTTGCCTTCATTCTTATTGGATATAGCTCTTATACCCTGGTTCTGATTCGATCACAGCACAACCCGCCAATTGATCAGAATAACCCTGAGGACATCATGTCTTTTGTGAAATATCTTAAAAGAGAGCAATACGGAAGCAGACCGCTTCTACATGGACAGTACTTCACTGCGAGACCGGTAGATACCAAGGAGGGAGCGCCGGAATACGTAAAGGGTGAAGAAGAATACGAAATAGCAGACCGGAAACTTTCCTATGTCTATGACCCTGCTCATACTACTATATTGCCAAGGATGTACAGCAGTGACCCCAGGCATATAAACCGTTACAGAGAAGTGGTAGGTCTTCGTGAAGGTGAAAAACCTTCTTTTGTTGACAATATTTCCTTTATGGTCAAGCATCAAATGGGCTGGATGTACATGCGCTATTTCCTTTTCAATTTTGCAGGCAGGCAAAGTGATGTGCAAGATGCGAATTGGATGAGTCCCCTTGAAGCGTTTGAAGATGTGCCGGAGGCATTGGCCGAGAATAAGGCAAGGAATAACTACTTCATGATTCCTGTCATTCTGGGATTGATAGGTATGTTCTATCAATTTAAAAAGGACAGAAAGAATTTCGCTGTAGTTGTTATGCTCTTCTTCCTTACGGGATTAGCGCTGATTCTGTATTTGAATTCGCCTCCGATTGAACCCAGAGAACGTGACTACATCTATGCAGGTTCTTACTACGCCTTTGCCATTTGGATAGGATTTTCTGTGATGGCAGTAGCAGAAGGTTTAGGAAAGGTAATTTCAAATAGGAAAACCGCTTCTCTTATAGCCTCCGCTATTTGCTTCGTTGCACCGGCTATCATGGCTCAGCAGAATTGGGATGACCATGATCGGTCTGATCGGTTCTTTTCGGTAGATTCAGCCAAAAACTTCCTGGCCTCTTGTGAGGATAACGCAGTGCTTTACACCGGTGGAGATAATGACACCTTCCCACTGTGGTATTCCCAGGACGTTGAAGGCTTCAGAACCGATATGCGCGTTATTGTATTAAGCTACTATAACACGGATTGGTATATAGAGCAAATGATGCGCGATGTATATGAGTCCAAGGAGCTTCCCTTTACGCTAACATTAGAAAATTATCGCCAGGGGGGACCTAACGATGTCTTGTACTTTGAAGACATGGGGTTGAAGAGTATTGATGTAAAACAATACCTGCAATTGCTAAAAAATAATGATAAGCGACTAAGACTGTACCCAAGCGCTAACGTAGTACCGAGCAAAACATTAACCTTAAATGTAGATGTAAATAAAGTTAGAAAACTTGGAATCATACCTGAGGGAATGGACAGCCTGGTTGTAGATCAGATGGTATTCAAAATGAAATCCGGAAGAAACGTTTTGGAAAAAAAGGACCTGGCCATACTTGATAATATAGCTACAGCTGACTGGGAACGTCCTATCTATATCAATAATACTTCAATGCAGCAAATCAGCTATGATCTTAGCCCTTATGCCGTACAGGAGGGAAATGCATTTAGAATACTCCCGGTTAGAAATCCAAACCCAAGAGAAGATTTCGTGAATATCGAGGTGATGTATGAGAATATAATGAACAAGTTCAGTTTTAGAAACCTGGATGACCCTAACGTTTACTATACCCAGGATTATAGAAATTTTGCGCAGAATCATCGCAGTAGTATGAACACTTTGGCAACAGCCTTATTAGACAAAGGAGACAAGGAACGTGCCCGAAAAGTGTTGCTTAAAAACCTGGAGAAAATCCCTGATGCGGCAATACGTTATGATCTAACCAATAGCACTATGGTGTCGTTGCTCTTTCGAGTTGGTGAGGACCAAAAAGCACTTGAAATAGCCGAACTGATGGGAGATAGAGCAATTGAAATGCTAAGCTATCTGGTCCGCAAAAACAGTGACATAGGAATCAATCTTCAAATG
>JBCDHA010000342.1:0-4852 GCA_038750705.1 Bacteroidota bacterium | reverse complement strand
TGAAATAGATGCCCGGTTATTTCTAAGGTGTAGACTTTTCGATTTTTTAGTCAGTGACTGGGATCGACATGGTAAACAGTGGAAATGGGGTATTTATAGCGGCATGGCTAAACCCATTCCTATAGACCGAGATATGGCTTTCTGTAAATATGAAGACGGTTGGGCCAGTAAGGTTGTTCGACTGTTTAATAATAAATTTCAATCCTACACTCTGACTGAAATAAAAGTGGACGGTTTAACTAAAAATTCACTTTCATTAGATAAAAAAATACTGGCAAACCTAAAAGAAGAGGCGTTCAGGCAAGAGGCCAATTATCTTCAGAGCGTTTTTGAAGATGAAATTATAAAGAATGCCTTTGAAGCGTATCCTGCTGAAATTTATGAACAAGTAGGAGCCCTGCATATCAAAATATTCAAAAAACGTTTGGGCGAGCTAGAGAGCGTCTCAAGCTCTTTTTTCAACCTGGTAAAAGGCGATTAATTAAGGACTGCGGTATACTCGATTTTTTTCTTTAGTATGAATTGACAGTCAAGAATAGACTGCCTGTTTAACCCTAATTCCTTATGGTAAATCCTATAAATCAGGTTCCATTCTGTATTGTCCATAAAACCATCAGAATTAGCAATAAGGCACATCCAAGCTAAAAACCTGGTTTGATCCTGCTCAGAAAATGCTTTTAGACCTTTAACACAGTCTACGTAAAGCTCTGCTTTGGCAATATTTACAAGGCCATCTACAGCACGCTCAAAATCATTTGCTCCGAAGCCTTCTAATTCAGCCATTTTTCTACCCATTTCAAGTTCTTTGGGATCAATGTGTCCGTCAGCTTTTATTAGCATATAAAACAGTTTTGCAATAGTGATCATAGGTTTACTTGTTAACTTTATTATGCGATTTCGAAAACTGTACCAATCAAAAAAACGTCAATTAGACGATTTTAAAGCATTTTGTTTTTATATAAAAATCCCAAAATGGGACTAAGTTTCAAAGTGAATATTCAGTCTAATTACAAAAATCAAATTTTACCAAGGTAAGAAATAACATTTTTCTTAGCATTCAAAAAAATAGATGCTCATTTGGAAAGGTAATATTGACATTACACCGACATTATACGCTGTAAAAATATGATTATCGTTATTATTGGCCCTGCGACTACTTGAATAGTAATTGAAAAAATCTATAATCACTTGTTCGTGCTTTATTCTCGCTCTCACTCTCAAAGGCCAATCATGGACTGTTGGCGTTCAGGGAGGGCCATCCTGGAGTAAAATGAATGCAAAAAATGCAAAAAATGAAGATAGTCGATTTGGTTATCATATCGGGTTATGGGTGAATAAGCATGTTACAAGAAAAATATCGCTGCAAGGAGGGTTTAATTATATGGCTGTAGGTGCCACTAATGAAGGGCTCACTACACAAAATTCAAATTCTATTGTACTATTGGAGTACAACCTAAATTACATAAGTGTACCCTTAAACGTCAATTATCACCCGCATGAGCTGATTTCCATAGGAGCAGGCTTTTATACTGGTTTTTTAGCAGGGTTTAAATTACGTAGAGAAGGTAGTCGTTCAAACACTTTTAATACCCCGGAAAAGAATAATCTGAAATCACAGGACTTCGGATACCAAATAAACTTTTGGGTTAACTATTCTGTGCTTTCCTTTGGAGTGCAATACAGAAATTCGTTTTCCGAACTGCCAAATTCAAGGTTGGCCGAAGCATTGATTGCAGATGCTCAGAATTCTGCCATACAAGTGGCTATTCGCTATACACTTTATAAAAAGAACCCAAAGTAGTTTTTTGAATTCCTTTCAGATCTATTCTTTAAATTGTATTTAGGTTTATCGTTAGAACCGGTAGTTGTGCCTCCTTACTAACTTCTTCGGAGGTGCTATGCGTAAAAACTCTAAAAAACCCACCTTCAGCTTGACTTAACACACCTAATAAACCGGCCCCTTTTGACAATGCAAAAGCAATTAGCCCCATTTCTTTGTCATCATTTTCAGTTACCGTTATCTTGTAGTTCATAAGTCCATGCCTATCGGCAAAGTCCTTCAGTTGCTTTACGTAAAGTGAATGATGAGAATCACCCGCATCGGCTACATGAACTACGTCTATTTTTGCATCCAGATCTAATGCTAAAGCATTCAGGTAACCAATGGCTTTTCCCATTTTATCGTCAGCGGCATTTTTGAGATCTACCCCTAAGACTATATGACCCAGGTCCGTCCAACCGTGATTCTCTTTAATAGATATTATAGGACAGGATACTTTTTCAATAGTTCTTTCAGTATGATTACCCGTAAAAAACTCTTCCGCTGACTTTTCACCGGTAGTACCCATAACTACCAGATCAATCCCCTTTTCTTTTACATACATAATCATACCATCGTCAAAATCCTCGTCGAAAACTTCATAGTGTATTTTTCCCGGATGATCACCAAACTGCGCCGCTATATTACCCACTCTTTCATGCGTTTTCCTTACCAATTGAATCATATAAAAGTTCTCCTTATCAACTATTTGTTGATCAACCTCTCCCGTAGTATTGAAACCACGACCCAGCGGATGATCTAAGAAATTAACAAGGTATATTTCTCCACCTGATTTATCAGCAATTTCAATCGCCAGTTTTAAAGCGTTCACTGAGATATCAGACAAATCCGTGGGTACAAGTATCTTTTTCATGATTCAGTTTTAGTTTATATAATAACTAACCAAAAGTTAATGAAAATAGAGTCAAATTAAGAAGCTTTAATTCGAAAAACCGAGGAAAATTATCGGACAAGAAATATTTCGTATTGATTACAGGTATTAAACAATCTGAATACGTCTAACCCATCGGTAGGGAGATCTGAAACATATAGCGTACCCCCTTGAAAGATTTCATTAGTAATTTCTTCCAAACCCTCTTCTTCTGCCGCTGTTGGGGTATCAGAATAGTAAAATGAATCCAACAAATTAATGCCGAGTTCATTCCCCAATGTTGATACTACCTCAAATTCGCGTAAATACGTTTTTCTATTTTCTTGATCATCTTCAAGTATAAGCCCAACCGCATTTGCAGGCTCCACGTCCGAGTTTAAGCCATAGTTAAAAACAAAGGCTATGGCATCCGGAAAGTCTTCAGATATGGATCCCTCCTCAGCCAAAGATCGGGCTGCCGCGTCAAAGACAAAAATAACATTTACGCTATAGGGCACATCGGTCATAGGCTGAAAGTCCAGCCCTCCGCTATCAAAAAAGCTTCTCTGTAGCCTAATTGAGCCCACGCCTTCTATGCTTCCGTTATAGACAGCAGTAGACACAGGATCCGAATCGCAGAATGCTTCTCCGTCAACGCTAAAATCAGTAAGCTCTAGTTCATCTATGTTAAATTGTTCACCATTTACAGTGACCGATGCAGGATCAATCAAAATAAGTTTACCATCCAGGAAAGTGTAGCCGGTAGTATGAGACAGGGCTACAGTATTATTTTGCAACACTTCTTCAATGGTGGTCCCCGTTCCGGCTAAATCAAATTGAATGACTCTGCCTTCCAAATCTATGGACCAAAAAATTGAAACATTATCGTCCGTTAGAAGGAGCTGCTGCACCGGAGGATCTCCTCCAAAAATTTGAGAATTTAAAGTATTGAATTCGGCGAAGTTGGTTGCAAGTTCTCTGGATAATAAAGATTCAGCGTCTGATGTTGCCGGTGTAAATACCAGGCGTGTAGTATTACCAATATCCGACTTGCTTCGAAAGACAAGATCGTCACCATCTTCATTTTCAAATAAAAATTCAAACTCACCCCCAAAGCTTGATTGATCCTTCTCAAAAAGATAATGAAATAATCCGTATGTCTCCAGAACCAACTCCAGCGCCAGGCCGTTATCAATTCTATAGGTAACAGTTTGTTCGAAAAACTCTCCGTTACTATCAGGCACATCAGATTTTATGGTCACCTGTCCATCGTCATCAAAATTCAAAAGAATATAAAACAGACCTGTACCAGGCGCCGGTTGATAATCAAGTCTCCAGCCGTTGGATGGACCGGTAAGATCATCTTGGAGGTCCGCTACAGCACTAGCTACCCTTTCTTCAACGGAGGGTAGATTGTCATCATCACTGTCACAGGCTGATAAAACCAGTGTAAAGAAATAAAAGCTGCAGATGAGAATTTTTCTGATCTTCATATCAACCTATAATTTAGCCTGTACAGCAGCTCGCAAGTCTTCGAGACTTACTTCTGTTACCTTCTCATAATGATTGACAATGGCCGACACTTTTTGGCGTATTTTTTCCCTTCCTAAATTTCGCTCTTCACATGCGGCAGTTTCACAGTTTTCTTCGTCTTCAGTAAAATTTTCGAAGAACTCCGTGTCGAAAAGGTAAAAAGCCACGGTTTCTGCAAAATCCTCATTAGGAGAGCTGGTAGAATACGGGGAAACAAAGCCTCTGAGCAAGGCTTCTTCATCCGTAAGGTTAAACCATGATCCTGCACTGGTATAGCCTGTTGGTGAAATAGTCTCGAAAGCAGAGGGTAATTTATACTGTTGATGTACTGTATGCGCAAATTCATGATAAACAGTTTGCAACTGCAACGCACGCCATTCAACACTATCGGGATCAATAGCGTTGACGTTTGTAAATGTTATCCTGGCCCCTGCATCTGCCGTGCCTAGTGTAACTGTACCGTCATCATTGAAAATAAACCCACCCAAAAGTATGATCTCCGAAGGGACATGATTTTCAAAAAAATCGCGTCCGTTATTAACTTCTAAGTAAGGGTCTACCCAAAAGTTTTCAATAAAATCCAGCATGGGCCTGACAGTTTCTATTTTTGGCGGAACTGCACGTGTACC
>JBCDHA010000341.1:0-4859 GCA_038750705.1 Bacteroidota bacterium | reverse complement strand
GATTTAGCCAGTTCTAGCGATTGACAAACCTTTGGGGACTCTCTACTTTTACATTGTTTAGAACGAATCTAAATAACATCCTTGCTGGGTCCTCGAAATAAAGGAGTCGAAACCAAAAAACATCTGGGACCCACGCAAGGGCCTAAACCGCAAAAAATGAGTTGTACCCCAGAAGTTTTAGTGGACGCAGACGGTCTGAATATTTCCATTTGCAAAGGATGTCAGCGAATAGGGTTTTCTTACAATAACATTTTAATCGGGTTTGAGAAAAAAGACTTTAAGACTTTCGTGCGGTCTTTTTCCCTGATAGACTTTGAGAAATGTGGTGTAATGTTTCCCGGTGGCGAGCGTCAGCTGATCATAAATTCGATGCATCGTGATATCCAATTCAATTTCAAACGCTCAGAGTTTGAAAAAATAGCAAGTCATCTGAATCAATCACTGACACTTTTGAGTGCTAAAGAAATATTATCCTAGTTGCATTTTATGTTCCATCAACTACAAGTCATAAAGGATCAAATTGAACATCGATATGGGGGTGGAGTGATAAAAAACCACTCTACTTCTGTTCAAAAGTGTTTATTTGATCAACTCACATTGGTTTTTTTAAATCCAAGGGAATTTCGGGCCTCTCAGTTTTCTAAGTATTCACTTAACGCTATTCTTGATTATTTACAAAAGACCCACACTTACTATTTAGAAAAATGCCTCGATGAGATATCCCTTGGCCTGAGTGTACTCACTTATAAGAGTGACTATAAAAAATATTGGAGTCCGGTGCTGCAACACGCCTTTGCCACCTACATATCTGAGTTAAAGCTACATATTGATGAAGAAGAGAGTGATCTTTTTCCTTACATAAGATCCCTGATCAATGCGAAAGAGTCCGGTCATCTGGAATTCAGTTTTGAGCAGAAGCTAATGTTAATAAATCACTTGTTGAACCATACCGATGAGCCGGAAAAGAAACTACGATCATTAATTGAATTGCTTGAAGACAAGAAAGAACACTTTGAAGACCGGTTGGCATTGAATGTTTTGCTGTCCAAGCTTAAGAGCTTTGAAAGAGATCTATTGATTCATGCCAAGCTCGAAGAGCAAGTGCTTATACCGATGGCGCTGGAGCTTGAGAAAGAAGTACTGGAGTGTACTGATTTTTGAGCTTGACTTTGAAGCAGTGCAAGGCTTGCTTGACCAAGGGCTTTTTGTGTAGACAATGGCGCTTTGTTATAAACACAGGTACTATTTAAATTGGGTATGACTGAACCGATACATGTTTAAGTTACGCGAGGTGCAGGAAACATGGTTGATCCCCTTATACGGAAGGGCCGCTGAAACGCAAAACAACGGTTTAATTTCAGATCCAAAAGGCGCACAGCTTGTAAAGCAGCTTGATTATGATTTTACCAGCTCGTAATGTGGCTACTCTCTGTTTTTAATAATAAAATGATCAATCAATAATTACTTCATGTATATAAACTCGGAAGCTAACAGGTATGTGTAAACAAAGTAATCATTTAATAATGAGTGAATCTGAGAATTGTCAGATTACATACTGCACCTGTTGCGAGCATTTTTCTTTCGTATATAACAACTGCTGTGCTTCTTTTGACCTTAAGAAACTGGTTGGTTTACGAAAAGCGATCGAATCACTTGAAAACATTGATTTTCAGTATGATTTTCTTAACCGCCCTACTGCCATAATACGTGGGAAAAATGAAACCATGGGACTATGTCTTCGTCAAGAAGACATTGACCCCGTGTTGCAGGCTTTATATGAGGCAGAAACATTGCACGAAGCACATAAAATAATAAATAGCCCATGAATCAATCTTCTGACTTTGATCAATTTTTTATTGACCTGCAACAGCGAATCCAGGAGAATCCAACGATGCAATACCGGATCATTTTAGGCGCTATAAAATCCACCGATTGCCCGTATCTAAAAAGAAAACTCCGAAAAATGTTCAAAGATGAAAGCCGCGCACTGGCAGCAAAAGCTATTGATGATTTTAGCGAAATTTGACAATGAAGAGTAAAAGTACAGGCTGTTGTAGTTTTACGTTTTTAAAGTGATGCGTTTCACGCGTCTTGAGTGGTCCGGATGTATTTTAAATAAGCGCTAATCACGAGTTCTGATGGGGGTGGCGGCAGTTTCAGGATTTCGCCCATGTCTTTTATGTAGAACTAACGGGTAGTTATAGACATATAAAGGAGTTCATGGGTGCGATTTGTTTTCACAAGAAGAATTGATAAGCAGGATTACTTATTTGCATCAGTTTTGAATTCAGCAGGTCAAATCTATTATCTTGCAAAAGGATAATGATAAGAATTTGATGTCAAGAATATACGTATTTTCATTGCTGGCAGGCTGGTTACTCTTAAGCATCGCATCAAATTCCTACAGCCAGACCGAGAGACTGGAGCAATACTATGACTCGCTTCAAAGGAAGTCTAAAAAGAAGCCTGAAACTATTCACTTTGCTTCTGAGCAGATGGGCTTGGTGGCTGACTATGCCAAGCTTTCACAAATTATTCTATTACGTCATGGAGAGCCTGCGCTCGATAAAAAAGGGTGGAGAAAGCGAAAAGAAGCTATCCGGTTCATTAAAGATTACGACTCCGTAGGTATCTACCCTCCTGAGTTTATACCTGTCAGCATTGACGATGAAGAGCTTGCGGTGATATACACCAGTTCTATTCCACGATCTATTTCTACTGCCAGATTAGTTTTTAATAGAGAAGATCTACAGCGCCCCGACTCTCTTTTTCGTGAGTTTGAACGTAAGATATTTTCCTTTCCGAATATCAAGCTAGGCCTTAAATTCTGGCTAACCACGTCCCGCGTTTTGTGGTTTATGGGCTTTAATAAAAAGGGGATTGAGAGCTTTTCACAGGCTAAAGCCCGTGCCCGTGAAGGAGCAAACTTCCTTGAAAAGGATGTTATGCTGAACAGAAAGACGCTGCTGGTTTCTCATGGGCTACTCAACCATTTTTTGGTGAAGTATCTTAAGAAAAACGGATGGACTGAAGTTTACGATGGAGGCAAAGGTTATCTCTCCCAGAAGATGCTGGTGAAATACGATCTTAACTAACCTTGCTTTATGATTTTGTAGAGCGGAATCAATGTATTACGCTGTCTGGCATGTATTTTTACAGAAAAATAAACTGATATCCACCTTGAAAAATGATAGTAAGCAGGTAAGTAAACTTACCAAAAAAACCGTCCTGGTACTCATAAGCATAATGTGGTTAGCGGCATGCGGTGGCCAACAGGAAAAAGCCAATGAGTCGGCGCCAAATGCATCGACGACGCCTGAATACACAGCAAGTGGTGCGATAAAACTTGTGATCAATAGCGATGATCTCATGCGCTTTGATAAGGAGGAGCTACGGGTTACTGCGGGCTCTGACGTTGAGTTAACGCTAAACCATACCGGTAAGCTGGCCAAAGCGGTTATGGGGCATAATGTGGTTATTCTTAAGCTGGGAACGGATGTGGCTGCTTTTGCTCAAAAAGCGATCGAGGCCAAGGAGAATGACTATATTCCGGAGAGTGATGATATCCTGATACATACTGCATTGATCGGAGGCGGCGAGACAACAACAATTACATTTGAAGCTCCCGCTAAGGGCTCCTATGAATTCCTTTGTTCTTTTCCCGGTCACTGGGGTTTAATGCGGGGGAAATTTATAGTAGAATGATGTAAGTCAACCGCTATACTGTTGCATAGCGGATTAGCAGACCCGGAAATTTTGTTAATTTTGCTGGTGACCCGGATTTTCGCCCTTGCTGCTTTTGTAACTTTCATTGAGCGCCTGTTTAAAATTAATAGCAATGCAGAAAAAATAATTGTTGTAAAGAGTAAAAATCACTAGTTCTAACTATTGACACCAAAGCTGCTGGTGTCCAACTTTGCAAAAAATCTTTGAGGTATGTCGTTTTACATTGAAAACAAAGTCGGTCTTTTTTTTGGATCAGACACAGGAAATACAGAAGGTATAGCACATCATTTAAAAGAGCTCTGGAAAATTTCAGAAATAGAAATGATAGAGGCCTGTAATATGTCTGCTGCAGACTACAACCGGTTCGATATTATCATTATCGGGCTATCCACATGGTATGATGGTGATTTGCAAAGTGATTTCGAAGATTTCTATGAAGAATTTAAAACAATAGATTTTTCCGGGAAAGTAGTGGCAATGTTTGGACTCGGGGATCAGACAGGTTATGCTGAATATTTCGTAGATGGGCTGGGTATTCTCGGAGAAGTGATTCTGGCCAATGGGGGTCATATCATCGGTATGTGGTCAACCGAAGGGTATGACTTTGATGAATCTAAAGGGCTCTACAATGAGGATTATTTCTATGGCTTGGCGTTAGATTTTGAAAACCAATATGATATGAACGAGCCCAGGCTCGAGGCTTGGCTCACACAAGTTGAACAGGAAATTGAGGAAATGGTGGAGGCTTAACGTATAGCAAGAGCTACCTTTACAGGTAGTACTGCTTCAAAACCCTGAAAGACGCCTTCTATTACGGTTAAACCATATCATAAAGCCAGTTACAGGAAGCGAAGCACATAAAAGGCTGGCAAAAAAAGCTATAATTTTCCCTGGCAAACCGCCTATTGCCCCCACATGTATATCATAATTCATGCGAATGACTCTATCCGCTGTACTTGCTTCTCGGTATTTGCCGTAAATGCTGTTGGCCTCTAACTCTTCACCCGAGTATTGATCAAAGAACCGGTAGTCGGAGCTGTAATAGACTCCTGACTTTTTTGCTACTTCAATGTAAATGCTGCTGGTATCAGAATCAGGATAGTGTACCTCAATTTTATCGTAATCGGCTTCTT
>JBCDHA010000340.1:0-4874 GCA_038750705.1 Bacteroidota bacterium | reverse complement strand
TGATCGGCTTGGGGAAACATATCCTCGTCGGCCCCATTAGCGACTACGGTTACCTCATAACCAGTCGATTTTGCTATAGTGGACAAAGCCCGCGCAATATGCGACCTTCCAAAAATGACTAAATGCGTTGTTGGTATCATAGGCTCAATGTAAACATCCACTTCCCCGCCGCTTTGGCAGGTCATTTTATAATAGGTCACTCCCGGAACTTCCTGCACATCAAAAGAGGGTGTAATACTCACCAAACGAGGTTTTCTATCCTCTAAGGCAGCCATCGCTTCCTTGAGCACAATGCCTTTAGTGCAACCTCCACCTATCCATCCGTGGATCGCTCCGTTCTTGGTAATAATGGCCTTATCTCCCGGCTTTCCCGATGATGGTGCCACGCGTCTGACAATCATGGCCATGGCATAGGGCTCCGTGCCTTTTGAGAATTCGTTCACCGTATTTAAGAAATCACTACGCACTGGCCAATATGTTTTCAAGTTCCATTAAACTCTCCAGATTATGGGCTGAACCAAACCGGCCTATCTTCGGTAAAGCGGCCTTCATGCCCTTTGCCAAAGGCTCATACCCTTCCATTCCTTTTAAGGGATTTAACCATACTAATTTACTTGTTCGCATTTTTATTTTCTCAAGCTCCGCAGACAATACCTCAGGCTCGCCCTGATCCAGTCCATCACTAAGAACAATAGTTATGCTTTTTCCATTCAAAATGCGCTTGGCGTACTTCTCATTAAAGTCCTTCATACAGGCCCCGATACGGGTGCCGCTGGACCAGTTATCCGTCTCATGGCTCATGCGCCATAAGGTTTCATCCAGTTGATGTTGATGGAGGAAATCACTAATTCGAATGAGCTTAGTACTAAATACGAAGGCCTCTATATTTTTCAGGTTATTCTTTAACGACCAAAGGAATTTGAGCAGAAAAAACGAATACTTATCCATCGATCCGCTAACGTCCAGTAATAAAATGAGTCGGTATTTTTCCAGTTTTCTACTCTTACGGCATAGATTGATCAGGTCATCGCCGGTAGACATATTATTTCTGATCGTTTTTCGTATGTCTATTCTGCCTTTCTTTCGTGAAACGAGTTTTCGTTTTAACCGATGATTGAGTTGTCTTAACAGTTGATCGGCCAGCTCTTCCAAAGCCTGCGAATCTATTTGTGCAATCTTTGAAAAATCCGTTTTTTTCAAAGATTCAATTCCACTGGCACCCGTTACGCTCTTTGCATCCTCAACGACCTCTTCCTCCATACCATCGGGCTTGAAGCCCATCATTACTAAGGACGCATTTGCTTTCTTGGAAACATTGGATCGGCTTTGATTACTAACCTTGTGCGCATACTCATGCCTGCGCTTACCCCAATATACATCAAAGCACTTATCAAAGATCTCGTGTTCTTCAATCCGTTTACAAAACAAAGACTTCAGTGCAAATTTCAATGACTGAACATCTCCTGCGAAACCATGACTTATGGCCCTAAGCGCCTCTTGGGTATGGCTTAATCCAACATCTAAATCATTCTCACGGCAATACTGGCTAAAGCCAATAATGGCTTCATCAAAACCTTCATGCCTGGAATGATGAAAAATGGGCATTCTATGATTTGATTTCCTCTAAAATGGTATCGACACCGGCAGTTCTGACTTGCTGAATATCGCTGTCGGATTTTAGAATTATTCCTAACGTCTTATCAATGTATTCTGCATTGAAATGCTGGGTGTGCAGTACCAATAAGCTCTGCGCCCAGTCCAGTGTTTCTGCAATACCCGGGGATTTATAAAGGTTCATAGAGCGAACATGTTCTATGAATTTGACAAGACTTTCCGAAACCTCTTCATCAAGATCCGGATACTTTTTTCTAACTATACTAAGCTCTTTTTCAAATCCCGGATAATCAATCCAGTGATAAAGGCACCTGCGCTTTAAGGCATCACTCAATTCTCGTGTACGGTTTGATGTGAGAATGACAATGGGGCGATGCTCCGATCTTATCGTTCCTAATTCAGGTATAGAAATCTGAAAATCCGAAAGTAATTCCAGAAGAAAAGCTTCAAACTCTTCATCCGCACGATCAATTTCATCAATAAGAAGTACCGGCGGCTTGTGTTTTGCCGTTATGGCCCTGAGCAATGGTCGTTTTAATAAAAAGTCTTCTCCAAATATGTGATGTTCACGTTCGGCAACGGAGAGGTCAGAATTTTCATTGAGCTTAATAGACAGCAGCTGTTTCTGATAATTCCACTCATAAATAGCATTATTTACGTCCAGTCCTTCATAGCATTGAAGACGAATAAGTTCAGTATCTAAATAAGAGGAAATGATATGCGCTGCTTCTGTCTTACCCACCCCGGGAGGACCTTCAAGAAGTAATGGTTTCTGTAGCTTTAAAGTTAAAAGAAGAACCGTTGCCAATTCTTCTTCAACTATATAGTTCAGGCCTTCAAATTGCCCTATTAATTTCTGTACCTCAGGAATCATTCTATTAAGAATTCTCTTCCTCTTTCTTTTTAAAGAGGCCGGAAACCTTGCTCTTCAGTACTGAACCCATCATCGAACCGGCTTTTAGCTCATTGTTAAACTCTTCACCTGCCAGTAAGGCTTTGAAGTTATCTACAAACTGGTTCATAAGCTGGTCAGAAACATCGTTGATCAACCTGGACCCAAATTGAGCGAGCGTTCCCTGTATGTTCACTACCATCTGAAAATCGATTTCGGTACCATCACCGGAGGCCTTCGCATCACCATTCATGGTCATTTCGGCGCTACCTTTTCCTTTGCTGTCAAGGCCTTTACCTTTCAAAGTCATATCATAATTTTCATCATCCATTTTTTCAATGGTAATGACCCCATCGTATTTAGACTTTATAGGACCGAACTTAAGGGTAACTTCACCCTTGTAGTTTGTTTCGTCCACCTTTTCGGTTATTGACGCACCAGGCACACATCCTGAAATTCGCATTGGATCGCTTAAACCGGCCCAAACCTTTTCAATAGGCTCTTCGAGGGTGAAGTTTTTAGTTATTGTTGCTTCCATAATTTTATTTGATTGAAGTGTAAGGAATTCTGTCCGACCGCTAAACGCGATCGGACGAATTTTCCATACTCACTCTTACTTATATTAAATAACTGTTTATCCCGCTATTGGTTTATCTAACACACCCTTTTCCTTTAACGCTTCGAAAATTTTAGCAGGTGTAATAGGAATATCGAGATGTGTGATACCATAAGGCTGTAGTGCATCTACGATGGCATTTGCAATGGCCGGAGGAGCTCCCACCGTAGGTGATTCGCCTATCCCTTTTGCTCCAATAGGATGATGCGGTGAAGGTGTCACTGTATGGCCTGTTTCCCAATTTGGAGACTCCACTGCGGTAGGAACCAAATAATCCATTAATGTTCCGTTAAGGATATTTCCATCGTCATCATAAAGTAGCTCTTCATACATAGCCGGAGCAATTCCCTGGGTTAAACCGCCGTGCACTTGACCTTGAGCTACCATTGGATTAATAATATTACCAGCATCATCAATGGCCACGAACCTCTTCACATCAATCTCAAAAGTTTCGGGATCAATTTCCACCACACAGATATAAGCACCTGACGGAAATGTTAAATTCGGTGGGTCATAGTAGTGAGTAGCCTCAAACCCTGCTTCCATCCCCTGAGGGTGGTTGGTATAAGCCGCAAAAACAAGCTCCTGAATGGTCTTTGACTTCTCCGGCGCTCCTTTTACGGAAAACTTACCGGGCTCCCACTCCAGATCATCTTCACTAACCTCTAAGAGGTGAGCGGCCAGCTTGCGTGCTTTATCTCTTAACTTGCGAGCGGCAACTGCCGCAGCAGCCCCGGCGGTTGGTGTACTTCTACTGGCATAAGTGCCAAGACCATAAGGTGCGGTATCGGTATCACCTTCTTCTATTTGAATATCCTTAGCAGGAATACCTAACTCCTCAGCTATGATCTGGGCGTACGTGGTTTCGTGACCCTGTCCTTGTGATTTAGTGCCAAACCGCGCAATGGCTTTACCGGTAGGATGTACCCGGATCTCTGCGCTATCAAACATTTTAATGCCAAGAATATCGAAATCCTTAGACGGTCCGGCGCCTACTATTTCCGTAAAGGTAGAAAGGCCAATGCCCATTAATTTACCTTCCTTTCGCATCTGAGCTTGTTTCTCACGAAGCTTATCGTATTCCACGGTCTTCAGCGCAAGCTTCAACCCGGCTTCATAGTCTCCACTGTCATATTCCCAACCTGTAGGAGAATGGTATGGAAACTGATCTTTCTTGATAAAATTTTGAAACCTCAGCTCCGCCGGATCTTTTCCTATCTCCAGCGCATATCTATCTGTGATACGTTCGATAGCATGCACCGCCTCGGTAACCCGGAATGAACAACGGTAAGCAACACCCCCGGGAGGTTTATTGGTATAAACCGCATCCGCTTCCATAAATGCATGTGAGTAGTCATAAGAACCGGTACCTATAGAGAACATTCCTGTGGGGAACTTAGATGGGTTCGCCGATGCATCGGTATAACCATGATCCGCCAGTACTTTCATTCTGGTAGCTAGAATTTTACCGTCTTTCGTACCAGCCATTTCTGCTGTAATATGATAATCTCTGGCAAATGAGTCGGCCTGAAGGTTCTCACTACGATCCTCTATCCATTTTACAGGTTTGCCGATCAGGAAGGAGGCAGCGATGGCGATAACGTACCCGGGATAAACCGGCACCTTACCTCCAAAACCTCCACCTATGTCCGGAGAAATTACGCGAACCTTCTCTTCGGTGAGACCCACATGACCTGCCACCAGGGCTATTACCGTGCGGATGGCATGTGGCGCCTGGGTGGTCATATACAT
>JBCDHA010000339.1:0-4893 GCA_038750705.1 Bacteroidota bacterium | reverse complement strand
GATAAATTGGCGATTCACTCTGAAAAAATCAATGGGGTTAACCACTTCCTCAACCTGGTCAAGTGAATAGTCTATTGGCCATCTCTTATTATCTCTTGTAGTAAGGGCACAACTTCCCTCATAATAACTGAAATAGGCTACATTATCTATTTCCAGATTTTTGAACTGCTCTCCTACTTTAATTAGAAACCTTTTCTTGTATTCGCCACTAACAATTTTGCGCAACGACTGTAACTCATGCTTCTCAGTATTAGTTTTTAAGGGTGCATGCTTCATTTTGGCTATCGCACTTATAAGGGCATTCTTTTCAATCGGTTTAAGCAAATAGTCGATGCTATTGTATTTGAAAGCTCTGATTGCATATTCATCATATGCAGTCGTGAAAATGATCGATGATGCGATATCTACTTCCGATAAAAGGTCAAAAGCAGTACCGTCACCCAATTGAATGTCTAAAAAAATAAGATCGGGTGGAGAATTATCTCTAAACCATTCCTTTGAACTTTCAACTGAGCTAAGTATGCCAATCACATTTATTGCCTTATCTGCTTTCTGCACCAGGTGTAACAGTCGTTCTGCGCTTAACGACTCATCCTCGATAATGACAGCATCCATTGATCAGGTAGCAAAAATGGGCAACTTAACTTTAAAATAATCATCAGACTGATAGACAACAACCTGTTCAGTTGATTTCAGGTTATATCGACTTTTGATATTTTCCAGGCCTATCTTAGTTGTACTGGAGAATCCTTCTTTAGGATTGTTTTCATTCTGTACCACAATCGAGCTGTCTCCGTCATTGTAGATCTTTATTATGAGTGGCATCGATTTATTGAACTTGTTATGTTTCACCGCGTTTTCAATAAGCATCTGCATCGAAAGCGTGGGTAAAACATATTTTGTTATATCCAAATCGATGTTTCGTTCTACAACTATACTCTCCTCATGCCTGATCTTGAGAAGAAAAATGTATGAATCCAAAATTTCCAGTTCCTTGGATAGACTAATCATTTCGGTATTCGTGTTATCCAAAATGTACCTGTAAATCTTCGAAAGCTGGGTAACAAAATCGGAAGCAAGGTCAGCGTTTTTATGGATAAGAGCCGCAAGCACACTAAAGTTGTTGAAAAGAAAATGTGGATTTACCTGGTTTTTCAGCGTTTCATACTGGCTCCGCATCAGCTCTTTTTGAATTCTGACCTGTTCTAACTCCATGGCCCGCATGCTCCGGTAGTAAGTCTTCAGAATTTCAATAGCTATAACCAGCCAGGTAACTACAAAGCCCTGGATTATATTGGCAACGAACTCTGCACCCGGATCCGTAATACAATTAAGCCAGACTTTTAAGTGGTAGATTTCAAAGTAAATGAATCCGGCCACAAGCGGGAAGGTGGCCAAAGTGGCGAAAAGAAAAACCTTAAACAAGCTCCTCTTTTCAGTAAGGTCGTGCGGGTTTTTGTTTCCAAAATAAAGTATAACATGATCGCAAACTTCCCATACGATCAAAACAACACCTATGGCAAAAAGTAAAATGATGGGCCACACGGTGATGTCATTTGCTAATGCAGCATCAGCACTGTTAGACGTGAGCCTAAAGAACAAATAAATGAAGGCTGCGGCTAAAATGCGCAGCCCATATTTCCTGAGTTTAGCTGACATACGTAGTAAAAATAACGAAACTATGACTTATTCGTCACCCTTAACTATCTGCGGCCCCATAACCTCTATGGATATAACCTTACCTTTAATTTTCGACCCGTTAGTACCTAACCCTTTAACCACCACCGTATGGCTCTTTGGACTTGCCGCTTTGTCAACTAAAACAGACATAGTGTAAGTATCCGGGGTATCCGTGCTTTTTGTAAAACTAATGGCCAGATCGTCAGATGTTCTGGCTTGCAGACCATCGAAACTGGTTCTTTTGGCACGCTTCGATCTAAGCAGCCTAATCTCCACCTCAGCGGTAGCTCCGGGGTTTAATTTAAAGTTGGTTTCCTCCATCACAAGTGCCACACCTTCTTTCGGTGGCTCCTGGGCAAATGCAGAAACCATTAAACCAACAAAAAATATAATGGATAAATAGATTTTCGATTTCATAATTTTTGAAGTTATATACTAAGGGGTTCAACGAACCTTTTTCAGCGACCGGACTGGCATATGACCTGAGTTGTTGAATGATGATTTTGAATTGCCAAATAAATGCCTCCAACTGCAAAAGGAAAATTCAAGGGCTTTCATCACTTACTTCGTGAGAAGCAAGCTAACAACTTCTTGGGATGTTACTCTACATTAGCTGGTGTCGGGGTACGTTCGTTACCTCTGCCTGCCACTTCAATATCATAGGCTCCTGCTACGAGCCTGGAAACGTCAATGTCTTCATGCTGAAAGTTGTACAGCCATCTGTTGAAGTTACCTGTTGCTAACGCATTACTCTTTATTATAATTATAAAAATAATTTTATAATTATAAATATAGTTGTAGATTCGGATTATGAAAGAACTTACCTACGCAGAAGAGCAGGTGATGCAAGTATTATGGAGGCTGGAAAAAGGTTTCTTAAAAGATATTGTAGATGCAATGCCAGAACCTAAACCCGCCTACCCTACCGTATCTACCGTGGTTCGAGTACTGGTTAAAAAAGAATTCATCGGTCATACTACCTATGGTAAGGTGAACGAATATTATCCACTGATCAAAAAGGACGAATACTTCAAAAGACATTTTAAGAGGATAGTGACGGATTTCTTTGGCAATTCATGGCAGGGGTTTGCTTCCTCCTTTGCTAACTCAGACCTGACGATGAAGGAACTTGAGGCTATTAAATCAGAAATTGATAAACAAATTAAAAAGAAGAGAAGATGATATTCTATCTTTTACTGGTGAGTATAGGTTTGAGCACTTTTTGGGTTTACTTCAGCATTTTTCTGAAACGAAAAACATTCTTTAACTTAAATCGATGGTTTTTGATGACAAGCCTGCTTTTTTCTTTTTTTGCTCCCCTCTGTCAGACATTGATTCCTAAACCATCCCGAAATGCCGTTGAAAATATTATTCACAAGAGTCCGATAACTAACGTAGTTGTTGAGAAGACAGAGTTCATCAGTCGGAAAGTAGAGCAGACTTTCTCATCTCTGGAATACAATTACTCTTTGTGGATTGTAGCCGCTTATTTCACTGGTTTCGCTGTTTTTCTCTTACGTTTTCTTACTGGTATTTTTAAAATAGTGATGTTGTATAGAAAAGGATCATACCGCGTATTGCAAAAAAGGCGTGTGTATGAGCATGACTTTATCGATCAGCCGTTTTCCTTATTCAGAAGTATACACATTCCTAAAAGCTGGCACATGAAGATCCCGAAGGAAATTCTTGATCATGAAAAGGAACATATAAAGCAATGGCATTTTATCGATATCCTGATAATAGAAGTGGCAGCTGTATTTCTATGGTTTAACCCAATCGTTTATCTGTACAAAAGAGCTATTCGGCTGAACATGGAGTATTTAGCCGACAGAAGTGTGATTTCACAGGGCGGAGATTTACTGAACTATCAATCGATGTTAGTTTCGATGGCGCTGATCAAAAATAATTATTCAACACTGACAATAAATTTTACAACACCACTTAAAACCAGAATAGAAATGATGACAAAGAAAAACTCAAAACCATGGGCTAAATTCTCCCTTTTAGGAATAATCCCTGTAGCAGCGATGCTGATGGCGCTAAGTACCAGAGAAGAGCTAAAAATGCCAATCAAAGAAAGTATCGCATCTTCAGGCTTATTGATTGAGTTCAACGATAAACCTGAAGGCCTACCCATACAAAGAAGCCAACTTGTGAAGATAGCATCCAAGTACGGTATACGTGTACATCCAATTATGAAAGTAGAGGTTTTTCATAACGGCATTGATTTGGTAGCGAAGCTGGGCACCCCTGTTTACGCCACAGCTTCCGGCACGGTTAGCGAGGCTAAATACGATGAGGACTACGGCTATTTTGTAACGCTTAACCACTCCGAAGAGTATCAAACGAAGTACTCCCACCTTAAAAACTTCATAGTAATGAAGGGAGCGTTAATAACAAAGGGTCAGCTTATTGGATATGTAGGTAACTCCGGCAAATCTATAGCGCCACATCTACACTATGAAGTACATGAAAGCGGAGCGCCCACCAACCCGGATAAATTCATAAACTTAGATGATTGCTAAATCCATAGAAGCCCTTACACATTCTTGGGGGTAGAAGATCACTTCCCCCCTGAATTATATTTTAGCCCTCGTAGCTAACCCTGTACACGACCCCCGCAAAATCATCACTCACCAATAAGGAGCCGTCAGGCATTTGAAGTACATCTACAGGACGGCCCCAGGCATCCTGGGTATCATCGTTTAACCAGCCATCGACAAAAACTTCAGCTTTGGTGGTAGCATTATTTTCTACCGTCACACGCATCAGCCTGTAGCCTATTTTCCTGGATCTGTTCCAAGAACCATGTTGCGCAACTATGATATCACCATTGTAATCTGTGGGAAACATATTACCCGTGTAGAATTTCATTCCAAGAGGCGCCGTATGGGCGCCAAACTTCCAACTTGGTTTCTTAAAATCGTTGCAGTGCCTCTCACTGCCAAACTCGGGATCAGCAATGTCACTGCCATGGCAATACGGGTAACCGAAATGCTGCCCCGATGAGGTTACTCTATTTAATTCGCACGGTGGGACATTATCACCCATCATATCCCTGCCATTGTCGGTAAACCATAGTTCTTTTGTTTCCGGATGCCAGGCAAAACCTACCGTGTTTCGTACACCTTCTGCTACTATCTCTAAACCCGTTCCATCCGCATTTATACGTGTAATAGAAGCGAATACCGGATCATCACTTTTACAAATGTT
>JBCDHA010000338.1:0-4895 GCA_038750705.1 Bacteroidota bacterium | reverse complement strand
AATGTCATGAATGTGGCCATCTGTCTTTTCCGTACAACCTATTACTGATACGCCGCTTGATTTTAAGTATTGAATGGTCTCTTTGAGATTATCAGAACGGCACAATGATATGTAGTTTAAAGCACCCGCCGAAGTTTTCATGGCATCACTATTGACAGCGGCACCACCACGACTGGGTATAATTATCCCTTGTACACCGGCACACTCAGCCGAGCGGGCAATGGCCCCGAAATTTCTAACATCGGTAACACGGTCAAGTAATAGTAAAAAGGGTTCGGCACCTTTTTGATATGTTTCAGAAATTAGGTTATCCAGAGAAGCATATTGAACGGCCGATATGAAAGCGATCGCTCCCTGGTGGTTCTTTTTTGTGATCCGATTTAGCTTATCGATAGGGACGTAGGAAACCGGAACTCCAAACGATTTTGCCGTCTCAATCAACTCTTTAATCAGGGGATTATGGAGCTGCTTCTGAATAAAAAGTCTGTCTACCTCCTTACCTGCATTTATGCTTTCCATTATGGCACGCGAGCCGAAGACCAGATTATCTTTTGGGAGACTTTTTTTCAATATCTTACCTTTCTTAGGTTGTTCACGGCTTGATACCAGGAGTTACTATATCTACGATCACGTATCAAAACGTAGTGGTTACTTGAAAAAATACTGTTCACCCTTATAAACTCAAAGTCAATGGATTGTGATACTGAAGTGGCATTGTAATACCAGGTTTCTTTATCGGCTTTCCTTATTATCCTGTCAGGAATGCCAAAGATAGCGTAAATCATACCTCTATCTGTTTTCCAGCCTTCTTTGTAGGAGGTGAAAAATTGATTGGCTTCCTCTATTCTATCATAATATGTCTTTATTACTTTTTTTGCACGATCAGCTGAACGTGTTATTCCCAGCCAGAATTGGTCGAAATCTCGTTTTACAAGACTGTCCTTATCTAGCGCTTCCCACTCCTCTCTTTGCGTAATATAAATTAATGGATCTACTAGTTGATCAAGACGTGCCGGTTTAGGAAAGTACTTGTCTGTTAATAACAACGGCAGCGCTTTTTGCGAAGCAGTATCAGTCTGGAAGAGATAAAACCCTTTATCGGTTAAGCTGAATGCCGAAGAATCCGAGATTGTCATTATTGAATCTACGATCATTTCTTTTTGAGGATCAGGCGCTCTTGTAACCATGGGAGGAAGAGCAGCCTCAAAGTAGTATGTGTAAAATTGGGCAGTAGTATTTTTGTTAAGATTAAACGTTCCCGAGCGAACCCAATTTTGTATGATGGGAACTTTCGATCCATCTGAAAGGCTTACCGGTAGAATCTCAACGGGTTGAATATCATAATAATACGTTGCAGAGCTGAATCTGCTTTCCACTCTTAGTACTAAAATCTGATTGGCAGGCCATTTTGGTATGCTAAATTTTAGAAAATGATTTTTCCCACGACTTCCGACGTATGAACTGTCATAACTTATACTTTTAAACTCACTGCTGTAGGTATCTGATATACTCAATTGAAACCTATAGTCCTTGATATCCGCTTGTTTTTCATTGATAAAAATGTTGCTGAATAGAATTACAGAATCTGCGCCACTGGCATATACCTTATTGGTAACAAAAACCTCTCCCTTAGGATCGAATTGGTAAACAAAATTCACTCGATCAAGAGATGATTGTGCTCTGACTAAAACCACCGTACTTGCCAGGAATATTATAATAAGGGATTGCTTAGACCATAACTTCATCCTTGGAAAATTAAATGTTTACTGATCAAATTAAAACTGACCTTCTACTATAATTCTTTGTTGTTCATATTTTTGCCAAAAACTATGCCATGAGTGTATATACTACGGAGATAGCTTCAGACAAAATTGTTTCAGATAATCCAATACATCAGCGATTGTTAAAGGCTTATTATTTAGCTGAAGGCTACGTCAATGGAGATTTATTAGAAGTGGGCTGTGGTGAAGGCAGGGGGATAGACCTTTTTAAAGAGCGAATTTCATCTTTTACAGCGCTTGATAAAATACAATCGGTAATAGATGTTTTACAGGATAAGTATCCGGATTATAAGTTTATACAGGACAATATCCCACCATTTTCAAAGCTTGAAGATAATTCTTACCATACTGTAGTCAGTTTTCAGGTAATAGAGCATATAAAGGCAGATCGTAAGTATTTGGAAGAAATCTATCGAGTATTGAAACCTGGTGGTTTGGCTTTGATTACCACGCCGAATATAAAAATGACGCTCACAAGAAACCCCTGGCATATTCGTGAGTACACTGCTGATCAGCTTTTAACGCTTACCGGTCAGGTTTTTGACGATGTGGAGATGAAAGGAATAACTGGCAATGAAAAGGTACTGCAATACTATGAGATGAATAAAAAGTCAGTAAAGAAAATTACACGCTATGATATATTAAATCTGCAATATCGCCTACCGGCTCCATTGCTTAGAATTCCCTATGACATTCTGAATAGATTGAATAGAAATAAGTTAAAATCAAGTGATAATGAATTAGTGAATGCAATCACACACAAAGACTATTTGCTAACAGACCATGCGGACGCGGCGCTTGATTTATTCTGTATCCTTAAAAAGAGCTAAAGTAGGGGCGTAGAAGCCTACATGGGTGGTACTTCAATGGAATTTATGTAAGCAACTATGTAATCACTAATGCCTTTGTCAAGGTTCATTTGACTTACGTTTGCAATGTTATTTTTAAGAATATTCCCGTCCTCTTTCAGATTTTTACTGAATCCAAGATAGGTTGGAATACTATTTTGGATATAGAAACGGAGAAAGCGAATTTCTAAATTATCTTTTTCTTCGTCAACAGCATTTTTAAGTAATTCTTCCACGTTTTTCAGCGAGCTGACTTTCGTTAGCGGATTCCAGGTGTACTTGGCGATCAATGCTTTAGCAGCGGCTTGATAGGCGGTAAAGGTGGCGCTAACCTCTCCGGATTCTACGATTTTCTCATAAAATATAGTAACCTTTTCTAAGTCAAATGTGCTGTAAAATAGTTCATTCCTAATTTCTTCCAATAGCAAACTGCCCTGGCTTTGTCCATAAGTAATGTCCGGAGATAAAAAGGATACAAGGCTTAAAAATATAAAGGAGCGGACCATTTTAATTAAATTATGTGAATAGGGTAACGGGTTTCATTCAATAATAGTTGAGGTGGGTGACAATTATTATGCCTGATTTTGAAATATTTTGTTGGCTGTAAGCTGTTTGTCAAGGGACTGGAATATTTTGTTAGATTTGCCTCATCTTGGAAAGACTTACATTAAATAAACTATATGCAACAGCTTAACGATTTTCTCTCTCTGATCGACAGCTATATTGGTAGCTCACCGTGGTTTCCATATGCGCTATTGGGAACAGGGCTTTTTTTCACCATTTACTTGGGCTTTCCACAGATCAGATATTTTGGATTTGCTTTTAAAGTAGTAAGAGGAAAATTTGATAGAGCCGGCGATGAGGGTGATACCTCACATTTTCAAGCGCTTACCACGGCGCTTTCCGGGACCGTAGGTACCGGTAATATTGCGGGTGTGGCTTTAGCCGTTCATGTGGGAGGGCCGGCAGCGATTTTCTGGATGTTAGCAACAGCAGCTGTAGGTATGTGTACAAAGTTTGTAGAGGTTACGCTGTCACATAAATATCGCGAGAAAGCAGAAGACGGTTCTATGGCCGGCGGTCCTATGTACTACATGAAGAATAAGCTCAATATGAAATGGCTAGGTGTCATTTTTGCGGCTGCAACCGTACTGTCTTCTTTTGGTACGGGTAGCTTACCACAGATAAATAGCATTGCAGATTCAATGAATGCGGTATTCGGGTTAGATGAGATGCTTGTCGGCGGTGTGCTGGCTGTACTATTGGCCTTTGTAATCATTGGTGGCATTAAGCGAATAGCGGCTGTAACCGAGAAACTGGTACCCGCAATGGCTATATTATATTTTATAGGAGCTTTTGCCGTTATATTCAATAATCTTGAGAATATAGGACCTTCATTTATCTCAATATTTGCTGACTTATTTAGCGGTTCGGCCGCAACGGGAGGATTCCTTGGAGCCAGCATTTCATTAGCGTTTGGAAAAGGCGTGGGACGAGGTCTTTTCTCAAATGAGGCAGGTCAGGGGTCTGCACCCATTGCCCATGCTTCGGCTAAAGGACATGAGCCGGTTTCAGAGGGTTTTGTGGCTATTCTCGAACCGTTCATTGATACTATAGTGATTTGTACGATAACAGGTCTGGTTCTGTTATCCTCAGGTGTTTGGAATGAGAAATACCAAAACGACTTTGATTTTTCGGATATATACGTGTTGGAAAACAGTATCTCCCTAGATGAGGAAGAAGGAAGACTTACGGTGATCAAGCATATAGAAGGTATGGATCGTAGCCTGCTTTACAATGGAGATCTGGAAATTCGAAATGGTAAAATGGCGACTGATGTTCTCTTCATACATGCCAGATCAGAGGCGGAAAATGTGCTCGTAGAAGATGGAGATGGGCCTTACAGCGGCACATTAGTTGTTCTGGATGGTAAACCTCAAGGTGATTTTGCCTTTTCGGGAAAGTCACTGGTTCATAGCGCTGCACTTACAGCTATTGCTTTCACGAAAGGATTTTTTGGGGAGTCAGGTCAGTATATTGTAGCCATTGGTTTGTTGCTATTTGCTTTTAGTACGGCTATTTCATGGTCGTATTATGGGGATCGGGCGATGACCTTCATTTTAGGCAGTAGGTCAGTGGTTTATTATCGGATCGTTTACGTAATTGCCTTCTTCCTTGCGGCATTTACCGATACTACCATTATCTGGACACTTTCTGCCATAGCCATTGCGGTAATGACGCTACCTAACCTATTTGGCATACTCTT
>JBCDHA010000337.1:0-4921 GCA_038750705.1 Bacteroidota bacterium | reverse complement strand
TGTGTATATCACAGTTTGGATATTCATCCGGATTTAAATTTTTCTGTCTTGTAGCAATTTTTACCTGCCATCCATGATCACCCAGTTGCTTGGCCAGGGCGACGGACTGGCTCTCCAATCCAAAAATGATGGCATCGCGTATACCGTCAAATTCCGGAGTCTCATGTCGCTCTCTGCTCTCGCCTACCATGTTTAATGACCATTTAAAAAGAGGGGGACCAACAATTTGATTAAGTACTATAACTGCGATGATCAGGGTGGAGAGCTGGATTCCCCACTCGGGAAATGTATTTGCTACAATAGTAGCAAGACCAAGTCCTACTCCTGCTTGTGTAATGTAAGGCATCCACCCTATCCTGTTGAACAAGGGTGGATCCCCCGCCAAACTGCCCCCGACGTAAGCTCCAATAATCATGCTAACGAGTCTGATAAAAAAGAAAACTAAAGCAATTGGCCATACTTGCAGAAGTAAGTCAATAGACATGGTAGCTCCTGTCAGCGTAAAGAAAGCCACATAAATTCCCGGACCAACATCTTCAATTAGTTTTATAAACTCGTACCGGTATTTAGAGTAATTGGTAACGAAGAAACTTCCTATTATGCATATGAGGAGTGGCTCTATTAAAAACTCTTTGCCAAAATTGACCAGCGTATAATCCTTTAAGAAGTAATAGAGAAGATACATCGTATAACCAAGACCCAGGATATAAACCGTCTTGGCGTGCTTATGAATATTCAAGGAGAGAACAATAATTAGTAATCTTCCCAGGAAGTAACCCATTATAAAAGAAGCAGCTAGTTCTAAAATTAGAATTATTAAAAACCAGAAATTCAGATCAGTACCTTTTACAAGTACATTGGCCAGAGACATGTTTATGGCAAACAATACGATAACCAGAAAATCCTTTAACACGGTAACACCCATTGCCGTTTGGGTGAAAGGCCCCTTTGCCCTTACTTCGTTGATCACGGCAATGGCCGATGCTGGTGAGCGTGCCACAAATATGGTTGCCACTAGTATGGAAATTGCAATTTTAGGTCTGGTAGTCATGCCATCCATAAAATTTATCTGATCGGCAAGAAAGAAGACACAAATTGCGCTCATAATAAATGTGACTACCAACTGCCCAAATGTCATCCATTTAATACTTTTCAAGCGATTTCTTAAATCTTTAAGGTATAGCTCAGCTGCTGCGGCAAAGGCTATGAAGGCAAGTGAAATATCATTAATGAAATTTAAATCAGTTCTGGACGCTTTAGGGACAAGACCAAGAACAAACGGGCCCGCCATTATACCAATAATTAACAACCCTGTAATAATCGGAAGCTTTACACGCTGAAAGATCTTTGCTATTTGGTTGGCTCCTACTGCTACAATTAGAAACCCAAGAAGGAGGAGCATTACAGTCTGTTGATTCTGCATAAAATTTCTGTTGAAATTTAGTTTAGCTTTTTCGCCTTTTCCCAGTATTTATCCATTTCAGCCAGGGGCATCTCTCCTAAATTTTTACCGTCCTTTTGAGATTCACTTTCCAAATAATTAAAGCGTTTAATAAATTTTTTATTCGTTCTTTCTAACGCCTCTTCCGGATTGATCTCCATAAATCGTGCATAATTAATTAATGAAAATAAGAGGTCTCCAAATTCGTTTTGTGCCCTTTCAAAATTGATGTTGCCATTTTCAACGTTGAATTCATTCCTAAATTCTCTCATTTCTTCTTCCACCTTTTCCCAAACCTGGCGTTTTTCTTCCCAGTCAAAGCCAACGCCTCTTACCTTCTCCTGAATGCGCATAGCTTTGACCATTGCCGGAAGCGACTTAGGTACCCCACCCAATACTGTTCGTTTTTTTTGTCCCTTCTCCTTGAGTTTAATCCTCTCCCAATTCTGCTTTACCTGGTCCTCGTCTTTGGCATCCACATCTCCGTAAATATGTGGATGCCTTTCAACCAGTTTATCACAAACTGTATTCAGCACATCTCCAATATGAAAAGCATTAGACTCCGAGGCAATACGTGCATAAAAGACATTATGAAGCATGAGATCACCCAATTCCTTCTTTATCTCTTCTAAATCTCCCTCAATAATGGCGTCACTTAACTCATAGGTTTCTTCTATGGTTAAGTGGCGAATCGACTCCAAGGTCTGTTTCTTATCCCATGGGCAGTTTTCACGGAGTTCATCCATAATGGTGAGAAGCCGGTCAAATGCTTCCAACTTTTTTTCTCTTGCGGTATCCACGCTAGCCTTTACTTTACTCATAAGTTTTTATTCAGGTGAAACTTAATATCACCGCTGCCTGTTTTTCTGGTCTAATCATTAAATTTGTAAAAAAATAATCATTTATGGCTACTTTACTTTTGGGCATAGGCTTTATAGCGTTGTTTTTTGTTCTTATGTCTGTACGCCTTATTTTCATCAAAAATGGCCAATTCAAAGGCACATGTGCCTCGCAAAACCCCTATTTGAATAAGGAAGGTGCGACGTGTGGATATTGTGGAAAAAAGGTAGGAGAAGGTACGGAATGCGGCAACTCTGATTCGGAAGTTGACAAAGTGATGGCCAAATTTTCTTAATAAAATATCTACCACCAGACATGAGCTGCCGCCACGGGCGGCTTTTTTTGTTTTCGTAAAGGCTGATTTAAGCTTTCACCATTTTACTAACTTTACGGAATAATTAACCTTATAAAGCATTGACGTTAATAAAATCCATTTCCGGAATAAGAGGGACTATTGGAGACAAGCCCGGTGAGGGTTTGACACCTTTAGATGTAGTAAAGTTTACAGCAGCATTTGGTACTTGGGCAATTTCTGAGTCGGAGAATAAAAAGCTGGTGATAGGCAGAGATGCCCGTATTTCCGGAGAAATGGTAAGCAACCTGGTAAGCAGTACTCTTATTGGCCTGGGTATTGACGTCATTGATCTCGGCTTATCTACTACACCTACTGTGGAAATGGCAGTTGAAATGGAAAGCGCAGCCGGAGGCATTATCTTAACTGCCAGCCATAACCCTGTTCAGTGGAATGCGCTTAAGCTACTTAATGCGAATGGAGAGTTTATTTCAGGAGAGGATGGAGCAGAAGTTCTGACTATTGCCGAAGCAGAAGATTTTGAATTTGCACAAGTATTAAAACTTGGTAAATATCGCCAAGATGATAGTTTTATAGATAAGCATATACAGGCTGTTATTGACCTTCCGTTGGTGGACAGGGAGGCAATAAGATCGGCTAAATTTAGAGTGGTCATTGATTGCGTCAATTCAACCGGGGGTATTGCTCTACCAAAGTTATTAACTGCTTTGGGCGTAGATGAAGTAAAGGAACTTTACTGTGAACCAACAGGTCATTTTCCCCATAACCCTGAGCCCCTACCGGAAAACATAACTCACATCTGTTCTGAATTAGAAAACGGCAATTATGATCTTGGAATAGTTGTAGATCCCGATGTAGATCGCCTGGCACTCATCCAGGAGAATGGCATTCCTTTTGGTGAAGAATATACGCTTGTAGCAGTATCTGATTACATACTAAAGCATAAAAAAGGGAATACCGTATCGAACTTAAGTTCTTCTATGGCACTTCGCGTAGTGGCTGAAGACAACGGAGGTTCTTACTCTTCATCAGCAGTTGGCGAAGTGAATGTAGTCACCGAGATGAAAGCTACAAATGCTGTCATTGGTGGTGAAGGCAACGGAGGAATCATTTATCCTGAACTTCATTACGGCAGAGATGCACTAGTAGGTATTGCTCTGTTTTTAACCCATTTGGCAAAATCGGGTGTCAGCGCATCAAAACTAAGAGCCGGCTATCCTAACTATCATATCTCTAAAAACAAGATTGAACTGACCCCTGAAGTTGACGTTGATAAAATTCTTAGACTGATCGAAGACAAATATGCCAACGAGAAAATAAACACAATTGACGGTGTGAAAATAGAATTTGAAAACGAATGGGTCCACCTGAGAAAGTCAAATACTGAACCTATCATCCGGATTTATTCGGAATCAGATTCTGAAGCTACTTCAGAGTATTTAGCAAATAAGATTATCAATGATATTAAAGAAATAATTAGCTAAGCTTATGAAACGGATATACCTGGATAATGCCGCAACTACACCGCTGGACCCTGAAGTGCTGGATGCTATGCTGCCATTTTTTCGGGAGCATTACGGTAACCCATCTTCAACACATGGGCATGGTCGCGAAGTAAGATCAGCAATAGAATATGCTCGTAAATCCGTAGCAGAATTATTAAATGTTACCCCAGGTGAGATCTTCTTCACTTCCGGTGGAACAGAGGCCGATAATACGCTCATTACGTGCGGCATAGCGTCTTACGGACTGAAACATGCCATCACCTCAAAAATAGAACATCATGCGGTGCTCCATACATTGGAAAACCTTGAGCGTACCGGTATAATAGAGTTAAGTTATATAGACCTTGATGAAAAGGGTCATATAAAAATGGATCACTTGGAGGAGCTTTTGAAAAGCAATAACCGATCTTTGGTTTCGCTTATGCACGCCAACAATGAAATTGGTAATATCAATAATCTGGACTCTATTGGTACGTTGACGGAAGAGTATGACGCTATTTTTCATTCAGATACAGTTCAGACTGTCGGCCACTATCAGCACAATCTAAAAAACCTGAAGGTACAGTGTATTGCCGGAGCAGCCCATAAATTTCATGGCCCAAAGGGAGCCGGTTTCATGTACATAAAAAAAGGGAGCACTATCCATCCATTTATTCATGGAGGCGCCCAGGAACGTGAGATGCGAGGAGGAACTGAAAATGTAACTGGTATCATTGGTACTGCAAAAGCCCTTGAAATTGCCTACCGTGATATGGCTGATCATCAAAAACACATTGAAGGTTTAAAATCCCGAATGATCTCTAGACTTAAAGAAACTGTTCC
>JBCDHA010000336.1:0-4923 GCA_038750705.1 Bacteroidota bacterium | reverse complement strand
ATGAAATAGAAGTGTTAGGCCTTGAAACGGTAGAGTTTCAATTCAGCGTTTTTGACAATGCCAGCTTTGAAGAACAGATATCCTGGTTGGTAGATTATGCTGAAGACGAATAGGCGATGAAAACGGAGTTTGAAATGCTGGTGCAATCGTACAAAAAACAAAATGTAGACGACATGCATGATTTAATGATAAGTTCACCTCAATTCGAAAGTTTGATGGATGAACTCCTTTACAATCGAAATGAAAACTGGATTAGCAAGATAGAGGAATATGCCTCAGAGAAGCCTACGTTCTTTGCGGTAGGGGCCGGACACCTGGGTTCCGATAAAGGAGTTTTAGCTTTGTTGAGGAAAGAAGGGTATAAGGTTACACCCGTTTTACAATAAGAAAATTGCCGGGCTTGACCCGGCGTCCCGAAGTTCTTTGGATTGTGGATGGAACCATATGGAAAACGAGGCCCCGGCTCCCTGGCCGGGGACCTGCGTCATCGGTCAACACAAACAACAAAAAACTAATCTTCACCGAGCTTTACAAAGTGCTCAATATCATTATGTATGGAAAGCGTTAAAAGGGTTGTAGCCGTACAGAATACCGGGCTTGTAATGCAATGATGCCCATTCCAGCTACCGTCGTTATTCTGAATAGAGATCAGGCGGTTGGCCGTATTAGCATACCATTTCTCCCATTCCTGGTCTTGATTGATGATCAATGATTCACCGGTTTGCAAATAGCTCAAAAACTCCTCACCTCCATTATTTCCAAAACCACTCATGACCCGGTCCTCCTGGGCTTTATTTTTAGACGACTCATAAACCTGGTAAGAGGTATTGTATTTCACTGCTTCATCACGGGTATACCCAATTTCCATTAAGCTTTCGACGGACACTTCCTCTTCAGGCTCCAGGGCTCCGGTTTCCTTAGCTTTTTTCATTTCAGCCTTAACCTTGCGCGCAGCCTTGGCACTGGAGCGCACGGAGCCCGATACGGAATAGAGGACTATCCCGGCACCTTTATCTGTTTTAACATCACCCGTTTCGGCATTGTAGTTTCCCTTTTGATATTCTCTGGCCTTTTCTAAAATGTTTTCATCTACCTCTATGCCTTGATGATCGGCCGCTTCCAACGCAGTAGTTGCCAACGAAGATTGCAGAACGCCGGCCCAACCCGAACCTTTGATACTGCCATCCAAATCTTGCGCTCTTTGAATTTTATTCACGCATGTTTTTAGCGCTTTCTCGACTCTCTCCTTAAGGGGATTATCTTCTTCTATCTTATCCAACATGTTGGATAAAAACTGAGCCGTAAGCACCGCATCTATATTATCTCCCAGTTTAGTTTGAATTTGGGTTCCGGAGAGATCAGTGATCTTTATTTGGCTTACAGGCGTGGATTCCACAGTGTTTAAAATAAAATTGAGGGCTTTATTCAGGTGATCTGAAAATTCTCCTTCACGGAGGGTGTTCCCTGTTCTGAGAAGTGCCATTGCTACCATGGACGTGGTGGCTGGGTCCGCAGGCACGGCATGCGGATCAAGAACATCTTGCCGCTGGTGGGAACCGGCGCCCCAGCCACCGTTCGGGTGTTGTGCCTGTGATACCCAGATTAGTCCTTTATCTATTGATCTCTTTGCTTCTTCAGAAAAGATAAAACCAGATGAAAATAAGTCTGCTTCCTCACCAAAGAGTGTTTTGAAAACACATCCTTTAGGAGTCATACAAACGGTTATGTTAGAAGTTAGTGTGCCCAGTTCGGAAGTACTGGTTTTTGGTGATGATAAAAGCAAGGCTCCTCCGGTAAGCAGCGCTAATCCCGATGTTTTTAACAATGTCATAATGTATCTATTTTGGTTCAACTGCTCATAGGATGCAGCCGCAGACTGAATTCCATAAATGCCTCAAAAAAATTTTCATAATTGTCGAGAGTTATAATCACGCACATTCGAATAGATTGCGTATCGCATTAAAAAAATGAATCTTTGCTTCTTCCCGGAAAGTCGTTATGGCAAAAACAAAAGAGGTAAAAGAAACTCCACTTATGAAGCAATACAACGCCATAAAGGCGAAGTATCCCGGTGCTCTATTACTTTTCCGGGTTGGAGATTTCTACGAAACTTTTGGCGAGGATGCGGTCAAGGCCAGCAAGGTACTTGACATTGTTCTAACAAAAAGGGCCAATGGCGCCGCTTCGCATATTGAGCTGGCCGGTTTTCCCCATCATTCACTTGATACCTATCTCCCAAAGCTGGTAAGAGCTGGAAATAGGGTAGCTATTTGCGATCAGCTGGAAGACCCCAAATCTGTAAAAGGGATTGTTAAGCGTGGGGTAACCGAGCTGGTGACGCCAGGGCTTTCGTTTAACGACAATGTGCTTGACCGAAAAACGAATAATTTTCTCGCTTCTATATTTTTTGAAGGCCAAAAGGTGGGAGCGGCTTTTTTGGACCTGTCAACGGGGGAGTTTATGACCGCCAGGGGGTCAAGAGAATATATTGCTAAACTTTTTCAAGGCTTTAATCCTTCTGAAGTAATATTAAGTAAGGCCCATCGAACCGAATTGGAAGCTCTTTTGGGCGATGAATACCTTACCCATGCTATGGACGAGTGGGTTTATGGGTCGGCCTTCGGTTACGAAAAACTCATTAACCATTTCAAAACGAATTCACTTAAAGGGTTTGGTATTGAAGGTATGCATGAGGCTATAACCGCTGCGGGAGCGGTACTTCATTATCTCGAGGAAACCGAGCATAAGGAGATGGGTCATATCCTGTCGATTTCGCGAATTGATGAAGACAAGTATGTATGGCTCGATAAATTCACTATAAGAAACCTGGAGCTGGTCTATGCTCAACATGATGGGGGTGTCCCCCTCATTAACATTTTGGATGAGACTATCACGCCAATGGGCTCAAGACTACTGAAAAAATGGGTAGTGCTTCCCTTGAAATCTGTAAGTGCTATACAAGATCGACTTGCTATGGTACGGGCGTTCTTTGATAATCAAGAACTGCGGGATGAGGTAAGAAGCTACTTAAAACCCATTGGTGATGTAGAACGGCTTATATCGAAGGTGGCGGTTGGCCGGATCAATCCAAGAGAAATGGTGCAGCTAAAAAAGGCGCTGGCGAATACGGCTCCCGTACAAGATTTGCTCGCCAGGTCCGGCTTACCGGAGTTAAAGCAACTAGCTGATCAAATCGATCCATGCGGCCCTTTATTAGATAATATTGATACTACTTTAAAAGATGATGTCCCCATTGTCGCTAATCAAGGAAACATAATCAATGATGGGGTAAATGAGGAGTTGGATGATCTTCGCAAGATCGCTTTTTCAGGTAAGGATTACCTGGTGCAGATCCAGCAACGTGAAGTAGAACGTACCGGTATCCCTTCACTTAAAATTGCCTATAACAAAGTGTTTGGGTACTACCTG
The DNA here is from genome assembly GCA_038750705.1 of Bacteroidota bacterium. Lineage (GTDB taxonomy): Bacteria > Bacteroidota > Bacteroidia > Cytophagales > Cyclobacteriaceae > Fulvivirga. The sequence continues at coordinate 1,494 of JBCDHA010000336.1, read as the reverse complement.
GAAGTAAGCAACGCGCATAAGGATAAGGTACCGCAAGAGTGGATAAGAAAACAGACTTTGGTGAATGCCGAGCGCTACATTACGGAAGAGCTCAAAGTTTACGAGGAAAAAATTCTCAATGCTGAAGACCAGTTAGTCATTATTGAGCAAAGGTTATTCAATTCATTGGTCACAGAGGCTGCCGAATATGTTACCCACATCCAGCAGAATGCTAAGGTGCTGGCCGCGCTGGATTGCCTGAGTGCGTTCGCCTTGATTGCCAGGCGAAATGATTATGTAGAGCCGGAGGTAAATGAGAGTACGGCACTGGATATTAAAGAAGGGCGCCATCCGGTAATTGAGCAGCAGCTGTCTCTTGGGGAATCTTACGTACCTAATGATGTATTCCTGGATAATGACCGCCAGCAGATAATGATTATTACCGGGCCCAATATGGCGGGTAAATCCGCCTTGCTACGCCAGACCGCACTTATTGTACTTATGGCACAAATGGGCTCGTTTGTGCCGGCCAAGAGTGCTTCGCTAGGGTTAGTAGATAAAGTTTTTACCCGAGTAGGGGCGTCTGATAACCTTTCAAAGGGAGAGTCCACGTTTATGGTGGAAATGACGGAAACCGCAAGTATCCTTAATAACCTGTCAAACCGGAGTCTTGTGCTCATGGACGAGATCGGGCGTGGCACCAGTACTTATGACGGTGTATCCATAGCGTGGTCTATTGTAGAGTTCATTCACAATCACATGGATTTTAGTGTTAAGACTTTATTTGCTACCCACTATCATGAGCTTAACCAGTTGACTGAAGACTTTCCTAGAATTAAAAACTTCAATGTGTCCGTAAAGGAGGTTGGAGACAAGATCCTTTTCATGCGTAAACTCAAAGAAGGGGGCAGTGAGCATAGTTTTGGGATCCACGTAGCGCAATTGGCCGGTATGCCGAATAAAGTCGTCATTCGTGCCAATGAGATCTTACATTTTCTGGAAAAGGATAAGCATAAGAATGATACTTCCAAAAGGTTAAAAGAAGTTCCCAAAGCCAATTATCAAATGAGTCTGTTTGAGGCCGATCCAAGATATAAAGAAGTGCAGGCGTTGGTTGATGCTTTGGATATCAATACTATTTCTCCGGTAGAGGCTTTATTAAAGCTGAACGAGATTAAAACAATCCTGACAAAAGTCAGCCAACCTTCCTAACGCTCGTTATTGAAATCTAAATAGAATTAATCGGTACCTTTGTCTCCTAATTATAAGCGGCATGGCAAAAGAAGCAGTATTATTAGAAGATCGAAGGAAGCCGATACTTAAACAGGAGATCGCGTTTGCTATCGTTCACTTATTACCTTTAGCGGCAATTTGGACAGGTGTTACCCTGTTCGACTGGATCGTTTGTGTATTTCTCTATTTTTTCAGAATGTTCTGGATCACAGGAGGGTACCACAGGTATTTTGCTCATAAATCATATAAAACTTCAAGGTGGTTTCAGTTCGTTATTGCCTT
>JBCDHA010000335.1:0-4940 GCA_038750705.1 Bacteroidota bacterium | reverse complement strand
GATAAAGATAATTATCTGCCTGTCTTCTCTCCGGATGGAAAATATCTTGCCTTTGTAGAAGACAGAAGAACATTGAAGGTAATGAACCTGGAAACCAAAGCAACTACCACTTTACTTACTCCGGACGATCTATACCACTTTCAAGACGGAGACAAGTATTTTACCTGGAGTCCGGATAGCCAATGGTTGCTCGTAGGGTGGGGGGCTACATTGAGTAACGGAGAGGTCTTGCTAATCTCTGCCGATGGAAAAAAAAGAATAAACCTTACCGAGAGCGGCTACTATGATTATGCTCCTAAATGGGTGAACGAAGGCAAACAGATGCTTTGGTTCAGTAACCGCAATGGCCTGAAAAGTTATGCCACCAGCGGACGCACCCAATCTGATGTATATAGTATGTTTTTCACGAAAGATGCCTGGGACAAGTTCAATATGTCCAAGGAGGATTATGAGCTGATGAAGGAAATTGAAAAACTCGAGGATAAGGATAAAGACAAAGAGGGTGACGATGATAAAAAGGGAAAAAAGAAAGGGAAGAAAGGCGAGGACAAAAAGGAGGGTCAAGAAAAAGTTGAGCCACTGAAATTCGACTGGGAAGACATTAGGGAAAGAAAGACCCGATTCACCATCCACTCTTCAAGACTGGGTGATGCCGTGTTATCCAAAGACGGAGAAAAGTTATATTACCTGGCTCGTTTTGAAAAAGGATACAACCTCTGGAAGACGGAATTAAGAACAAAAAGTACCAGCATGGCTATTTCACTTGGTGCGAGTTCAGGTAGCCTGATGTGGGATAAAAAGCAGGAAAACCTATACCTTCTGAGTGATGGCAAAATTTCCAAAGTAGATGTAGAAGGAGGAAAAACCACCCCTGTAAAGATCAAGGAAGAAATGAAATTAGACACCGATGCCGAGCGTGAGTTTATGTTTGATCACATTTGGCTACGTACCGATGCCATTTTTTATCATTCTAACTTCCACGGTGTTGACTGGGATGCATTAAAAAATGAATACAGCAAGTACATTCCTCACCTTGGAAATTCTTATGAGTTTTCAGAGATGGTGTCAGAGATGCTGGGAGAACTTAACGTTTCACACGCAGGCGGGAGATACAACGGCAATATACCCAACGGTGATGCCACGGCGTCACTGGGGATTTTCATGGACTACAGCCACTCAGGGAATGGGATAAAAATAATGGAAATTATTAAAGGCGGACCGCTGGACAAAGCTGCCTATGAATTGAAACCTGGCATGGTAATCGAGAAAATTGACGGGGAGATCATCTCACCTTCGCGCGATGTGGCCAGCTACCTGAACAGAAAAGCAGATAAATTCACCTTACTTGAAATAGTTAATCCAGATAATAATGAACGTCAGCAGATTACCGTGAAACCCATTTCCCTGGGCGCTGAAAATGGACTTCTGTATGATCGCTGGGTGAAAATGAATGAGAAAGAAGTAGAGCAGAAAAGCAAAGGCAAACTGGGTTATGTCCATATTCCGGGTATGAGTGACGGCCCTTATCGAACCATCTATGATCGTATGATGGGCAAGTTTCTGGATAAGGAGGCAGTGATCGTAGATACCCGCTTTAACGGAGGGGGTGATTTAGTAGCAGATTTGGCGATGTTCTTTACCGGAGAGTCATTTATTACCTATGAAACCGAAGATAGGAAAGTAGGTGGGGAGCCTACGTCACGATGGACTAAACCTACGTTGGCCATGTTCAACGAATCTATGTACAGCGACGGACATTGCTTTGCCAGTGGTTATACTGATCTCCAAATTGGTAAAACGGTGGGGATGCCGGTGCCCGGAACGTGCAGTTTTGCCGGTTGGGAAAGGCTTCCTAATGGCGGTGTTTGGGGTGTGGTGCCGGTAAGTGCCAAGAACAAAGCCGGAGAATGGATGGAAAACAACCAAACCGAGCCGATGATCAGGGTAAAAAATATGCCCGGGGTGATAGATAAAGGTATTGATCAACAATTGGACCGGTCTATAGAAGAATTGTTGAAGGAGGTGGAATAGAGAAATTTCAAAAGCGCCAAATTTATTATTTAATGAGTAATAGTGAGCCCTTTCTGGTCTTGATGAAGCTTTCTATTATCACCTGTGGCCGACAATTATGACCAACATATAATACAGCATTGGTTCTTGGGAGAATCAGCGCTTGCCTCATTACCAAAGAAGGTTGCCCCAAGAGCCGGCGCCACTGTATCAGAGTGAATCATTCGGATAAACCTGTATCCCTTTAACTCCCAAGTGACGGGGGCCTTCTGTCGTTAAATGACTGAAAGGGAAACGTTTCGGTCGCTATAAAGTGAGATCAGAAAAACTACATAGGAAATTCTGGCGTTCTGTGCTGCTCGCTAAACGAGGGATATGCATAGTTTACCACAGAAAACAAAAGTTGATTTTTCTCAGGTTATCAACTGTTTCTGGCTATGTGTCGCTTCATTGCATAAGGGTAAACTTAAGATGAATTTGCCGTTGATGTTTAGATATAGGATTATAGCAGGTATTTATTAAATTTAAATCTGGTATCTGATGATAGTTTTAACAACCTTTAAGCCTATGGAATTCAACAAAACCTTTGCATGTCTACTGCTTTTAATGTTACCAACCGCTTCAATATTTGCTCAACTGACTGTAGGCTCACAGATTCGCCCAAGAGCGGAATTTAGAAACGGATTCAAAACACTCACTCAGGATAATCGCGATGCAGCCTTCTTTATAGAGCAGCGAAGCAGACTTTTTGCGGACTATAATGCAGAAAAGTTTAGAGTTAAGATCAACTTTCAGGATATCCGTATTTGGGGTTCCACCAGTCAGATCTATAAAACAGATCCAAATACAACCACCAATGTATACGAAGCCTGGGGATTATACCGTCTTTCACCTAATTGGTCATTCAAGCTGGGCCGTATGGATCTTGACTATGACAACGCTCGTTTTTTGGGTGATTTGGACTGGGCGGCTCAGGGAAGGAGTCATGATGCGGTAGTTATTTCTTATCAAAGTGATAGCAGCGATCTACGTCTTGATATTGGAGGAGCGTTTAACCAACAAGGTTTTGAGCCATCCAAACTCTCCGAGACTTTCTATACAGGTGTAAATAATTATAAAACCATGCAGTTTGCCTGGCTGCACAAAGAGTTGTCCAAAGCAAAATTTTCGGTATTAATTCACAATGACGGTCGGCAGATTCAGGGTGACTCCTCGGTAGCTATGAGGCAAACTTATGCCTTAATAGGTTCAGGAAAAGCAGGAGGGTTGGACGTTGGGGGTGAATTTTATTATCAGGGCGGTAAAAATGCGGCAGATGTAGATGTAAGCGCTTTTCTTCTGTCAGCATTTGCAACATTCAAAACCGATTTGACCCCAATCACGCTTGGGTTTGACTACGTGTCAGGCACATCCATTGAAGATGATAAAGACAAATCCTTTAACCCATTGTATGGCACCAACCACAAGTTCTACGGGTATATGGATTACTTTTATGTTGGTAACGCACACGGTCAACAAGGTAATATTGCAGGCTTATTGGATGTGCATCTGAAAACCAGGTTCAAGACCGGTAAAAGCAGTTCTTTGGTAGCCAACGCCCACGTGTTTAGCAGTGCGGCAGATTTGTACAACCCTGCGGATAACGCTCAGTCCGAAAGCAAGTATTTAGGCACTGAGTTAGACCTCGTGTTTAATATGAGAATAGACAAGAATGTGAATTTTAACCTTGGATACTCTCAAATGTGGGCAGGTGAGTCAATGGAGTTCGTTAAAACTACTGCCGGCGATCATACGGCATTGAACAACTGGGTTTGGTTTATGATTAATTTCAATCCGATTTTATTTAAAACGGAAGGGTAACATAATGTTTACGATTGTCATGTTCCTCACGACAATGTGATAAAAAATATGCTTTTAAGCCGAAAGATGGTCTTTATCCTGCCACAGTATACAAGCCTAATTTTTTTTAACGTGAGTTGATCAACTATAAAGTTGATTTGCTATCAAAGGCATATCTCTCTTTATTAACCTTCAAAATCATCATAACCTCCACCGCGGCTGCGATTTCCTCTATCTGTCTTTTTCTTCTGGTTTATCCTGTAAATAAATGAAAAAGTGAATTGACGTTCGCGCCACTGAAACTCACTATCCGAGGTAAAGAAAGGTGTTTCAGTAAACGATAGTCTTTTCCTGGAGTTTAATAGGTCTCTTACACTTAACGCAATAGTCGCTTTATCTTTCATCATGTCTTTACTAAAAGTGAGATCAAGAGAAAAAATACCTTTGGTCTCAGTTTGAGCATTCTCTCTTGGGCCACTATAAAAAGCGTTTGTTTGCCAGTCTATTTTACCAGGTAGCGTGACTTTAGAACTAAACCGGGCAAACCAGCTCGTGTTCCGGGCCCCGAAATCGACCTCATTGAAAACACCTTCAGTATCGAACTGGAAAAAATTGAAACTACCACTAATTCTTAACCACCGTTCCGGATTATAGATCACACCCATTTCAGCGCCTATACGTTCGTTGGTAGAAAGGTTAATCGGAATGTTCCGGATGAGGACAATGCCGTCTGATGTAACTTCTCCAGTTTGCTCCTGAATCCTTTCAAAGGAATTTGATTCCACTTGATAATACACCGATGAGGTAAAGGTGAGATCGTCCCAACTTTTGAGATAACCGATATCCACCGCATTAGCAAAAGCTGGATCCAAATCAGGATTTCCCTGGAAAATGTTCGTTCGGCTTGATCTCGAAGGAAAAGGATTGATAAACCAGCTACGTGGCCGATTAATTCGCCTGTTGTATCCTATGGTGATATTTTCGTTTTCGTTGATCTCATAAATAAGGTTTAGGGTAGGAAATAATCCCAGATAATTTTTATCAAAGTCAAGATCGACATCATCCCCTAGGGTTTCTTGAAGAGTTTCTTG
>JBCDHA010000334.1:0-4942 GCA_038750705.1 Bacteroidota bacterium | reverse complement strand
TTGGACTTTTTGGGATTGGCGTCAATAACGTACGGATCTTCACCGGCAATTAAAAAATTCCGTATTTGCGGATCGCCATGAAGGATATTTTTTTTATGCATATTACTTAATGTACTGACAACGCTCTCAAAAGTCTCTTCACTGTCCAGACACTCCTTTCCATCGAGGAAAAAATATAAAAGCCATGAATCGGTTACCATGCGCCAATTTCTATACTCGCATGCCAGGTAACTTGTTGTTGTTTTTATACCCAGAGAGTTTAATAACTTCATACCCGTCAGATTCTTAAAAGCTTCACTTTTTCTAAATAACGTTAAGAAACGGATCCACGGTTTAGAGTTTTTCTCTCTTGGGATCTTCAAAACCAGATCCAGGTTATTCAGTCGAATTCTGCTCACTTTACTTCTGGGGTGATCCTTTAGCACTTCGATAATCTCGAAGTTTTCAGATTCTACTAAACCAACTATTTCGTGAGCCTCTGTCTCACTTAATTCATTTTCGACTAGAATCCTTTTATTGCCGTGTTTGTAAATCACTCTATAATATTTCCGGGTTCGCAAAATAAACCATTTTTACGCTAACCGAGTCTTATTTTAACCATGTCGGTACAATGACATGTGGCTCTTTTTTAGGAACGTTTTTTGATTCTATGATACTTAGATTAGATACGTTTTGCGTAGAAAGAGTAGTTCGCATTATTTAATTTTGAACCAATGTCAGAAAAACAGCGCAAAAGCAGCTATTCGAGGAAAGAAAAGGAAATGATTTTCGATACGGAGTTTCTGCCCCATATTGATTCAATGTACAACTTTGCTTACCGACTTACTTTTGATGAAGACGACTCTAAAGATCTTGTTCAAGACACCTATTTAAAAGCCTATCGTTTTATCACCTCATTTGAAAGAGGAACTAATGCCAAGGCATGGTTGTTTCGAATACTTAAAAACAGCTTTATAAATGACTTTAGGAAGAAAAGCAAAGAACCTTCCAAGGTCGATTACCAAGAGGTAGAGTCATACTACAATTCCGATCAGGTCGATAAAACTATAACTACGGATCTTAGAGTAGAGACAGTTCAGGATATGATCGGTGATGAAATTTCCAATGCGTTGAATGCGTTGGACGTTGATTTCAGGACGGTAATAATTTTATGTGACCTCGAAGGTTTTAAATATGATGAAATGGCCAAGATCCTTGATATTCCTATAGGAACAGTCAGGTCAAGGTTACACAGAGCAAGGAATTTGCTTAAAGAAAAACTTTCGGGGTATGCAAAAAAGATGGGCTACAATAATTGATAATATATGGGATCTAACTCTACCGCATCCAAGAACGACCAGAATAATAAAACTGATTGCCTGGAACTTTTGAACCTCGTACTGGACAGCGCTGCTTCCGAAGAGGAAAAAGAGTGCTTTAAGGAGCATCTGAAAAACTGTATGCCTTGCTATGAAAAGTACAGCCTTGACATGGCGATTAAAAAACTTATTAAGGAGAAATGCTGTGGCAAGCATGTGCCGGAAGGCCTGGTAGAATCGATCCGCGCGAAGGTTATCCATATTGCTGAATAATGAGTAAAGGAAAAGCACTAATTTTTTCCGCACCGTCTGGTTCCGGGAAAACAACTGTCGTTCAGCATTTGTTAAAAACGAATCCGAAACTTGGCTTCTCAATATCCGCCAGTACGCGGGATAGAAGGGGGCGCACTGAAGAAAATGGTAGAGATTACTATTTTCTTTCACCTAAGGAGTTTAAGCAAAAAATAGATAATGATGAGTTCATAGAATGGGAGGAAGTCTATGAAGGGAATTTCTATGGCACTATGAAAAGCGAGATAGACAGGATTTGGTCAGATGGAAAAAATGTCATTTTCGATGTTGATGTTAAAGGGGGTATTAATTTAAAGAAATACTTTGGAGAAGATGCCTTAGCGGTCTTTGTAAAAGTACCTTCCATGGAAATCTTAAAATCACGATTAACCGATAGGAATACAGAGTCAGAGAGTAGCCTTTCTCAGAGGTTATTTAAAGCTGAATTTGAAATGAGTTTCGAGGATAAATTTGATGTTACTCTGATCAATTCAAACCTGGAAGACTCTCTTAAAGCCGCAGAACACCTCGTAAATGATTTTATTTCAAAGTAGTCATGAACATCGGCCTGTTTTTTGGTTCGTTTAACCCCATTCACAGTGGTCACCTGATTATCGCCAATATCATGGTAGAAACTACCGATCTGGATGAAGTATGGTTCGTAGTCTCACCTCAAAACCCCTTTAAATCCAGTAGATCGCTCTTACATGAGTTTGATAGAATGGACATGGTAAACCAGGCTATTTTTGATAATTACAAACTCCGTGCTTCTGACATTGAATTCTCAATGCCGAAACCTAGTTATACCATCGATACACTTACCTATTTGGCCTCCAAACATGATAATAAGAAGTTTGCTTTGATCATTGGTGAAGACAACCTTTCCCACTTTCATAAATGGAAAAATTCAGAAGTTCTGCTTAATAATTATAAATTATATGTATATCCCAGACCTAAGGTGCAACCTTCAGAGCTTCGTTCGCATCCTAATGTGAAAATGGTAGAAGCACCTATGATTGATATCTCAGCCACCTTCATTAGAAAATGTATTCAAAATGGATTTTCCATCAAATATTTAGTGCACAATTCCGTTGAGGAAATAATCAAAGCAAAGGGCTTTTATCTTTAAAATCCGGTATACTATTTGATTTTGTGACCGTCTGCTCAACCATTATTATGCGAAACATCTACCTCACCTTATTTTTAACGTTATTGGTTTGTTCGCAGCTTTTTGCTGCAGGAGTTCGGGGTAAAATAACAGGTGATGATGGCCAGCTTTTGGCCTTTGCAACTATATATGTCAAAGAGCTGGGAACAGGAACCGCTGCTAATGCAGAAGGGTATTATGAATTGAATTTAGCGCCTGGTACATATACTATAACGTATCAGTATATCGGTTACGGATCATTAACTAAAGTTGCCGAAATTTCTGACCAATGGATTGATCTGGACATAGAGCTGGCCACACAAGTGGTGATGCTTAAAGACATTGAAGTTAGAGCGGGCAAAGAAGACCCTGCCTACACGATCATGCGAAAAGCCATTGCAAAAAGTAAATTTCATATCCAGCAAGTTGATAAGTATACCGCCAAAGTCTACATAAAGGGAACGGGGCAATTAACGAATTCACCTTTCTTCTTACGCAAAACCTTAGAGAAAGAAGGCATTGACGAGGATCGCGTATTCATCTCTGAAAGCGTGAGTGAAGTTGAATATATACGACCGAATACCTATAATGAAAAGGTAATATCGATTCGCAGCAGCGGAGAAGACAAAAATGGAAGCCCTAACGGATATGTTAACGGGTCATTTTATGAGCCTGAAATAGCTAATTCTATTTCACCTCTTTCGCCCCGAGCGTTTTCTTATTATCGTTTTGTGTACGACGGTACATATCGTGATCGTGGATATGAGATTAGCAAAATCAAGGTAATACCCAGGTCAAAAGGAGATAATGTATACCAGGGAAAGATTGAAATTGTTGAAGACTATTGGAGTCTCTACAGTGTTGATCTTAAGACCACCAAGCTGGGCATTAACTTTGACATAAGACAAATTTATGAACCCATTCATCCTAATGTATGGCTGCCTGTTACACACAACTTTAGTGTGGATGGCAAAGTACTAGGCTTTGAATTTGAGGCTAAGTATTTGGCTACCGTTAGTGATTACATAGTGGAAGTCAATCCTGATTTAGATGTTGAGATCGAGGTGATTGACGAAAAAGTAGAGAAGGAACTGGCAGCTACTCTTGAGGAACAAGTTAAAACTGAGGAAGCCGGTGAGTTTCAAACCATGATGGCATCGGGGAAAGAGTTAACACGTAAGCAGCTCCGAAAAGTGATAAGAGAATATGAAAAAGCTGAGTTAGAGGAATCCGATGAGCCTGAGGTAATCGAGAATAGGTCATTTGAGGTAGACTCTACAGCCCATAATAGTGATTCCCTTTATTGGCAAAAGATCCGGCCTATTCCACTTACAGAGCTTGAGATCAAAGGTTATTCAAAAACAGATAGTATTTCCCGTGCTGAACGCCTGGAAAGTGAAGGAGATACTTTGAAAACCAGAAAGAACAGAGCTACAAAGCTATTGGACCCAATACTTGGTAATACGTACAAGCTGGCGGATCGGACGCATCTTAGACTTCATGGTCTTAGCGGATGGTTCAATACGGTAGATGGGTTTGACTTAAATACCCGTATTTCATTTACCAAAACTATGAAAAATGAAAATAAAAGCTGGCTAAGAACCGGGGCTACCGCCCGATATGCTTTTGCCAGAGACAGGTTTAATGGCCTTTATGATCTGCGCTATGATTTCGGTGAGTCTAAAAACCGTTCTTCTATTCGGGCCGAGGCCGGACGCTACATACAGCAGTTTAATTCTGATGAGCCCATACACCCGATAGTTAACACCTTTATGAGCCTCTTTCTTGAGCGGAATTATATGAAAATATATGAGCAGGACTATTTTAAGGTATCATTCAAACAAGAGTTTGCCAACAAATTAAACGTAGAAGTAGGTTATGATTTTGCCGAGCGAAGACAACTTTTCAACAATTCAAGGTACCGGCTGATTGATCGTTCAGGGGATGGTTACACTCCGAATGCTCCAATAAACGAAGAGCTTCTTGATACCTCATTTCCTCTTCATAAAGCTTCTATAATAACCGGTTCAATCAATTATAAACCTTGGCTTAAGTTCAGGATAAGAAATGGTCGCAGGTATGCCATCGAAAACTCATCACCCCAATTTTCGCTCTTTTATAAACAAGGCTTGGATGGGCTATTAAATAGTGATGTTGATTACCAATTCATAGAGTTAGGATACCGGCATACCTTCAAGATTGGGAT
>JBCDHA010000333.1:0-4949 GCA_038750705.1 Bacteroidota bacterium | reverse complement strand
CGGTTGAAATTTAGAAATAAAAAAAGCCGGATAAGCCCCTGACGCCAACCCGACCAAAAAGAGGATGCCAGTGAAAAACAAAGACATTGAGAGTAACGAAGAGAATTCAAAAGGAATAGTGATAGGAATAACGGCGTTGAAGCTGGGCATGAAAAAAACATATGATAAAAATGTACCCAAAAGAACGGCCAGAAAGCAGGTAATTACGTTCTCGATCAAGAATTGCCGAATAATGTTTTTCCTGGTACCACCTAACACTTTTCTCAGTCCAATCTCTTTTAGCCTTTTGGTAGCCGATGATACAGCAATGTTCACATAGTTAGAACAGGCCAGAAGCATCAGCATAATAGAAATTACCGTAAGTGATATCCTACCTGCGGGATGTCCTCCACCGGCAATACTGCTCAAGATTTCATGATTTCGCTTTGAAAGGTCTGTCAGCACCATGGGCTCGAAACCGTTGGTAAGAAATTGTGGGTTTGAATTGTTCTGATTGGTTATCCATTCCGGAAAAAACCGCTCCAGTTCGGCGGGATCATGGCCGGGCTTTAAAGACACAAAAACCCCGTCAGTATAATATGACCAATCATAACTTTTATCATGGTTTACTTCGAAAAAACTCTCCATTGAAATGAGTATTCTGGGGTTGAAGCTTGCAAGGTCCGGCATTTTGTCAAAAACACCTCCAATAAAGTACGAGGCTATGAAACCATTGTCGTATTTAATTGACACTTGCTTTCCTATTGGATCTTCTTGGGGAAAGTACTTGTCTGCTACCTTCTTACTTATGAAAATATTTTCCTTATTGTCAAGCGCATTTCGTCGCCCGTATTTTATTGGGAAGTCAAACATCTTCATGTAATCCGGATCTACGAATTCGATACCTTCGTTAAAGACCAGATCATTATAACGCATATTGCCACTACCGAACTCTATGCGCGTCATTAAATCAATGAAAGGTATTTCGTCCTTCATTTCGGGACCCAGCAGAAGTGGGGCGTCACTCCACATCTGCTTTTCTCCATTATTAGTCACATGGCTTATGATTTGATAGGTAGTGTTTCGCCTGGAATGAAAAGTATCCATGCTCAGGAAAAAGTCTACGAAAATAAAAGTAGTTACGGCGCAGCCAATGGCCAGCGCCAGACCTACGATATTGATGGCAGAAGTTACTTTATCTTTGGAAAGGCTTCTTAGGCCGGTTTTAAAATAATTAAGAATCATAGCGGTGTTGTTAATATGTTGTTTTTGAGTTGTTGTTCTTTTGATATTTGACCATCTGAAAAAGCGAAGGACATCCCAGAAAAATCTTACTTTAGCCCTTCTATTGCCTTCTCTACTTATCCTTCTTAAAAACAGCTCTGTTGCATCGCCTTCTATTTCCTCCAGTATTGCCGGATTGCAATACCAACGCAGAAGTTTTAGAGCAAATTTTGGTGGCTTATGAAGCAAAATAGTATTAGTTAAACGAAATATCAGGTATCCTTCTATACAAATGGTCACGTACCTCCATGGAGTCATCTAAGGCTTTTTTACCTAAATAAGTCAATAAGAAAAATCGTTTTCTTCGTCCCCCTCTCTCATTTGTAGCCCCACCCATGCTGGACTTAACCATACCCTTGCCTTCCAGCCTTTTAAGAACGGAATGTACGGCACTAATATTAAGGCTGCGCCCCGTATTGTCGGCAATCTCATCCATAACACTGACGCCATAGGCTTGATCTGCCAACGCACCTACAGTCAACAATACAAGCTCTTCAAGCTCACCTAAATGGGTTCCTTTCATGGAAATAAATATTTGTTACACAAACGTGAAAGTAATTAATATGTTTCATTTTTGTATAAGTAATAAAAACAATATATTCTTTTGTTTGCTAGCCAATTTCAATATTTATATGTTTAAACATGTTTTTTATGGATAAAAAGTGAATTTATTTTTTTGGCTCAGACGCCTTAACTTTGTACCTAATTCTAATTAAGCGTGCTTTTAAAGGCAACATTCACTCTATGCATTTTATCCGGTATTGCTCATAGCCTTGTATCTCAGGGGTTTAGAATAAATAATTTTGGCCCCAATAACTACAAAGCCTCTCCTAACAATTATAGTGGCTTTGAAGCGGCTGATGGTTTTTGGTACTTTGCCAATGAAAACGGTGTGCTTCAATATGATGGAAGTCGTTGGGAGTTGATAACTATAAGTAACTACTCATCTGTTCATTCTCTGGCGCAACAACCGGAAAATTTAAATCGCGTTTACGTAGGTGGTAACAATGAATTTGGATATCTGGAAAAAGATAGCGTATCCGGTAACTTCGTATATCACTCTTTGAGAACCGATAATCTGGGACAACTCTCAGAGATATGGAATATAGTAACACTCAATGGTGACGTGTATTTCGAATGTAGAGAGAAGATTATCAAATATGACGGCGAGCGTATTGTAACCTTTGATGTAAGTAACGCCTACCTGTTTTTAATTGGAGATGAACTTTTTGCTTCCATCTATAATCAAGGTTTAGGAACAATTACCGATGAGGGTGTAACCTTATTCAACTCCGAATTCTCCTTTGATAAAGATGCAGCCTTTTATTCATTAAAGACTCTGGAGAAGCCGGATTCTATCAATGAAACCCTTCTGATAACCTCATTTAACGGTTTACACACTTACAACAAAGTTACTAATGAGGTAAATAAGTGGGTAACCGAGATAGACGAACTATTGCGCACTGATGGTGTAGCAGACGCAATAGTTTGGAGAGACAGCCTTTACGCGATAACCACAAGATCTTCAGGCTTGATATTCTTAGACGGCCAGGGTAACGTACAGAAGGTTTTAGGAGAAGATGCAACTTCTTCCAACACAACGGATCAAATACCAACGCTCTTCGACCAATTGGACCCAAAAGTTGAGGGGTTAATTAACGAGGAGAATGGTTTGCCCTCGAACCAACTCCGCTCTTTATTTCAGGATATAAGAGGTAATCTATGGATTTGCTCCTTATACGGTATGTCACACCTGACCTGGGATATTGACTATAATTCCAAAGACTATGCGCCAAAAACAATTTTGAGAGAGGCTCTTCTTAACACTTCGGACACGGTCAATTCCAGGTCCATAGAATTCCAGTTTGCTACACCAGGATATGAGAGATCAGATGTTGAATATTCGTTCTACCTGGAAGGATTTGAAGAAACATGGCTACCCTGGACTGATCAGGTAGAAAAAGAATACACTAATTTAGACGGAGGTATCTATAAATTTCATGTTAAAGCAAGGGTTGGTGACGCCAGTGAAACCAATGAGGTAATTTATCCTTTTGCGGTACCCACTTTGTGGTTTAAAAATGTATGGACTTATCTCTTCGGCGCATCGGTACTTTCTGTACTTGTCTTTTTCGGTTTAAGGTATCGAACAGTAAGATTAAAGAATCAAAACAGACGCCTGGAGGCGATCATTGAAAACAGAACTAAAGAGCTTATTCTTCAGCGTGAACAACTTAAGGATACCAATGAAGAACTTACTATCATCAATACGGAGCTTGATAATTTTGTTTATCGCTCCTCCCATGACCTGGTAGCGCCTCTCAAATCCATAAGAGGTCTGGTTAATGTGGCTAAGAAAGATGATCCACCAAAAAATCAAATGATGTACCTCTCCATGATGGAAAAAAGTGTTTTAAAGCTTGAGGATTTTATTAAGAGCATCATGGAGTACTCTACTAACGCCAAAAAGGCCGTGAATTTATCTTCAGTTTCTTTAAACACGGTAGTTGATGATGTGCTGGATGAACTCAAGTTTTATGATAATGTGAACCAAATCATATTGGTGAAAGAGTTCGATACATCGGTTAAAATACTATCTGATCTTGAGAGGCTTAAAATCATCATGAGCAATTTAATAACCAACGGTATTAAATATCATAACTACAAAAAAGATAAGCCTACCATTACGGTAAAATTATCAGAAGAAGACGATAGTTATATTATTGAAGTAATAGATAACGGGCATGGCATCGAACCCCAACATATAGATAAAATTTTTGAGATGTTTTTTAGAGCTTCGCATTCTTCAGAAGGTTCAGGCTTGGGACTTTATATAGTGAAAGATACCGTAGCAAAACTTGGAGGTAGTATTTCTGTTACTTCAAAACTAGGTACAGGCAGCAACTTCAAAGTGAGTGTGCCAAAACCTGATCCGTCTTAACCCGCCTTCTTTTTTGTTTTGCTTTCTGATTGTACGTTACCTTGAGCCCTGGCCATAGGTTTTGGGTTTAATAATGCCAACTCCGATGAATATCCTTTGAGTTGATTTATTAGACTTTTGCCTTCATCATCTAAGATCCCGCTGCGGTTGATCTTTTCAAGGTATGCGAGCGCTTTCATCAACATTTCAAGCGGTTGGTCCGTCAGGCGTTTGTTATTGGCTTCATTTTTCAATTGTTCAAAGTGGCCCTTTAATGCTAAGTCAGAAATAGATTCCATGTTTATGTTTATTGAGCTTTTTAGATAAGTGTTTTCTGAAGAGTTGATAGTAGTTTATCAACATTCATATGATCCTCATCGGGTGTAAGTTTTTTGTATTTGTAAAACGCATGCATAGCGTTATGATAGTCATCGCTTAGGGCAAGTACTAATCCCAGGTTATAGTAAGAGTTACTAAAATCCGGCGCTATATTTATGCACACTTCGTAGTGTACCTTGGCAAGCGACAGGTTACCTACTTCAGAATACACGTTAGCCAGGTTATAATGGCAGGTAAAATGCCGTGGGTCTTCTTTCAAACACTTGGAAAAGCGATCGATTGCTTCGCTAAGATTTCCTTCTTTAGATGCCAAAATTCCCAGGTTACAATAGGCATCTACCCTGTTGTCGTTCATTTCCACAGCCTTTAAATAAAACTCTTTCGCCTCGTCACATTGCTCTCTTTCATCAAAGGCTAAAGCCTGGTT
>JBCDHA010000332.1:0-4971 GCA_038750705.1 Bacteroidota bacterium | reverse complement strand
GGAGCCGACATTAAGCAAATGGCAGATAAAAACGCTATCGACATGTTAAAGATTGACCAATTCAGCACATGGGACCAAATCCGCAAAACGAAAAAGCCTTTAATTGCTGCTGTTTCAGGCTTCGCTCTTGGTGGAGGCTGCGAACTCGCAATGACTTGCGATATGATTATTGCTTCAGAAACCGCTAAGTTCGGCCAGCCTGAAATTAAAATAGGGGTAATCCCAGGCGCTGGTGGTACTCAAAGATTAACCAAGGCATTGGGAAAAGCGAAAGCCATGGAACTCGTGTTAACTGGGAGATTTATAAGTGCTGAAGAAGCACATAATTATGGCCTTGTTAACAAGGTAGTACCTGTGGAAATGTATTTGTACGAAGCATTGAACCTAGCCAAAGAAATAGGAAATATGTCGCCTGTGGCGACTCAATTGGCCAAAGAAGCGGTAAATCGTTCTTTTGAAACGCACTTGGATGAAGGGTTATATTTCGAGCGCAAGAACTTTTACCTGGCATTTGCTTCAGAAGATCAGAAAGAAGGGATGAAAGCCTTTATTGAAAAGAGAAAACCTTCTTATACAGGAAAATAAACTGCGAAACCAGGGTCCGGGCTATTTCACGAACCCTGATTTTTAAATTTGATTAGTTGGTGAGTGAATGTATAGCGTTCCTGCCAACGCAATCAAAACGGCTATAACCCGAATTTCTGTTCCCGGAAACCAAATCCAATACCTACTGTAAGTGTATTGTATTCCTGAAAAGTATAATCCGTATGGAGACTAAATACGCCAAACTTCAATCTCAGCCCCGCCGTAGCTCTGAATCCGCTGGATTCAAACGAGAGGCTTATCGGATCAACGTAAGAAATACTTTGACCAAAATCATCAAATACAACATACTCTCCTTCAAGATCCAACTCCGAATTTACTACGTTATACCCCAAACCACCATAGATTGTCAATACTGAAAATTTCTTTGATGCCAGCGCCTGAAAGGTCCAGGTGTTTACATCAAATAGGGCCCTCCCGTCATCGGTGGTAACACCACTGCTTGGATCATCTTCTTCAAAGGTAATTTCACTTGTAACATCGGTGAAACCTACAAATACGGACAAATTAAAAGGGACTCTTTTTAACCCGGGAATATGCTGTTTGATATCGTGCAAAAGACCAAAGCCTATCAGTTTAAAGTTACCATCATCGCCAACATCAATCTCGGGAGTCCACCTTATTTTTAAATCTGTGTTTTTAACAATTCCGATACCCAGGTTTACCATAGGAACCGGTACAGCCTGCAGACCTATTTCATCCTCGACATTCAAACCCTCAGGGCCGTCAAAAGTACCTGTGAAAGTCTCGAGTGTACCGTTCACTTCTTCCTGATAGGTGTATGCATACCTGGGAATAGCCGTTTCATCATCTGTTCCGAATATAGTAGGCGCTTGATCCGGGAATATTAAAGCCGTGTTATTTAAATTTCGGGGAATATAGAACAGTTCTTCATCCGGCACATAAGCGGCATTCGCCGTAATTATAAGCTCAAAGCCCAAAGGTTTATGGGCTGCGGCTGTATTGTACCAGCCATTGCTTAGCGACATTCCAAAACCTCTTAACGCCGGCGCCAGGTATCCCTCGACCAGAATATTGGCGTCTTCCAGACCTGCTTCCAAAAGTTGGTCTAAATCTTCTTGTGCCTGTGCTTGAAAAACGGCACAACACATAACAGCGCCTGCCAGAAAAATGCTTTTAGTATAAAATCGAATCATTTTCCAATGTAAAAAAAACTGATTTATAATTAAAAAATTATTAGTGCATAGATATATTTTATCTAACTAAAGTAACCAAAGCTAGGCATCAGTCATCCACTTCACTAAATTTGCAGACTTTTTAAACGGGAAGGTTTAAAAAGCAGTAAATTTTAAAAAAATATAAATCAAGAAACTATGTCACTTGTTGGAAAAAAAGCTCCAATTTTTAATTCACCAGCTGTTATCAATGGTGAAGAAATTATAGAATCATTTTCTTTAGAGGATTACATCGGTAAAAAAGAAGTAATGTTCTTTTTCTATCCAAAGGACTTCACTTTTGTATGCCCTACTGAAATACTAGCCTTTCAAGAAAAGCTAGCTGAATTCGAAAAAAGAGGGATTCAGGTGGTAGGTTGTTCTTGCGATACGGAAGAAACACACCTCGCTTGGTTGATGACCCCTAAGGATAACGGTGGGATTGAAGGCGTAACCTATCCGCTGGTAGCCGATTCAGCGAAAACCGTAGCCTCAAACTTTGGAGTTCTTGCCGGAGACTGGAATTATTCTGAAGACGGAGATCTTACCTTCGAAGGCACTCCAGTAGCTTTTAGAGGAACCTTCTTTATCGATAAAGAAGGCATTGTTCGCCATGAAACTATTAATGATCTTCCACTAGGTCGAAACATAGATGAAATGATCAGAATTGTGGATGCCTGGCATCATGTACAGGAGCACGGTGAAGTTTGTCCTGCTAACTGGGAAGAAGGAAAAGATGCTATGAGCGCAACACGAGACGGTGTAGCAGAATATCTTTCTACACATTAAGCTATCTAAATATTCCAACGAAAGCCTGCCTTGTTTATAGGTAGGCTTTCTATTTTTACAGCTCATGGGTCTTGTCTTTTATCGCCTGTCTGTTTTTTTCTATTTTATTGCTATCCGGTTAGCGTCCCTTTTTAACGATAAAGCCCGGCTGTTTACGGATGGCCGCAGGAATACTTTCCCATCTCTTGAGAAGCAAATCAAGGAAAATAATGCCCCAATCATTTGGGTTCATTGCGCCTCACTAGGAGAATTTGAACAAGGCAAACCCGTAATTGAACGTCTGGCTGAAACGTACCCCACCTATAAAATACTATTAACTTTCTTCTCACCCTCCGGATACGAGGTGAGAAATAATTACATCGCAGCCGATCTTATTCACTATTTGCCATTAGATACGCCATCAAATAGCAGAAAATTCATAGAGCTAACTCGGCCGTCATTAGTAATATTTGTGAAATATGAGTTTTGGTATTTTTACTTAAAAGAACTCGACAAGCGAAGTATTCCTACCTTGTCCATCTCCAGTATTTTCAGACCAAATCAAATCTTTTTTAAAGGCATTGGCGGGTTTCAAAGGAAGACCCTAAAGCTTATTGACCACTTCTTTGTACAGACCCAGAAAAGCAGTGAATTGCTTCTTAGTATAGGTATAAATCAGGTTACCGTATCTGGCGATACACGATTCGATAGAGTCTACGATACGTGCCAAAATGCAGAGTCTATTCCCGGAGTCAGAGAATTCATAGAGGGTTCAAAAACAATGATTATAGGCAGCAGCTGGCCTGAGGACATGGAGATTTTGAACCCATTTATAGAGTCAAACCGGCTTAAATACATTATAGCTCCTCACGAAATAAGTAAATCAAGCATAGAAGAGCTGATAAAAGGGTTAAGGAAGCCTTTCGCACGTTATTCGGATGATCCATCGATATGGATAGAAAAAGACATCCTCATTATTGATAATGTAGGTTTACTCTCCAGGTTGTATAGATACGGCCAGTATGCTTATGTAGGCGGGGCTTTTGGTAAAGGGCTTCACAATACACTTGAGGCCGCCACATTCGGATTACCCCTATTTTTTGGAAATAAGAATTATACCAAGTTTCAGGAAGCTGTCCAACTAACCCGGCTTGGTGCGGCTTTTCCCATTGGATCATACCAGGATTTACAAACCAAGTTTGAAAATCTACCCAAACACGCGGGGCCCGTTGCTCGAAATTTTGTAGAGGATAATCTGGGCGCTACCGAAAAAATAATGGCCTCTTTAAACGGGAAGCTGTAATGGAGGGTATCGTATTTAAATCTACCGGCTCATGGTATTTAGTTCTTACTAACGAAAGCGAAGAATACCAGTGC
Source organism: Bacteroidota bacterium (assembly GCA_038750705.1). Taxonomy (GTDB): domain Bacteria; phylum Bacteroidota; class Bacteroidia; order Cytophagales; family Cyclobacteriaceae; genus Fulvivirga. The sequence goes on along the minus strand of JBCDHA010000332.1, from coordinate 1,048 downwards.
CGGATAAGAGGCAAGCTCAGAATTAAAGGCCTTAAAACTACCAACCCACTGGCAGTAGGTGATAGGGTACGTATAGCTGTGGAAGACAGCACGCAAGGCCTGGGCATCATTGAAGAACTCTTGCCCAGGAAAAATTATATTATCCGTCAGGCGGTAAAAAAGAGCAGCCGTGCTCATATCCTGGCGGCCAATATAGATTTGGCTATGTTAATCGTAACGGAAACTTACCCGAAAACATCATTAGGTTTTATTGATAGGTTTCTCGTTACAGCAGAGTCATTCCGTATCCCGCAGGCTTTGATTTTTAATAAAACGGATCTACTTGATAAACAGCAAAAAGTAGGTCTACAGCAAAAAATCGAACTTTATGAAAACATTGGGGTAACATGTATCCAGACATCGGCCATTAAAAAGGAAGGCATAGAAGATCTGAGAAGTATTTTTAATGGTAAGATAACATTGATTTCAGGTCACTCAGGTGTGGGTAAGTCAACTTTAATCAACTTAACGGCTCCTGAAATAAACCAAAAGACCGGCGAGATATCAAATTTTGCCAGAAAAGGAGTGCACACCACAACATTCGCAGAAATGTTTAAAATTGCCAATAACACATTTATTATTGACACTCCCGGAATTAAAGAGCTTGGCTTAATTGAGATTGAAAATGACGAACTCTCAGATTATTTCCCTGAAATGCGTGCATTAAGTCAAGACTGCAAATTTAATAATTGCCTTCACCTCGATGAACCTGATTGCGAAGTTAAATTGGGTCTGGAAGATGGAAGAATAAGCGAAAGCCGCTATCTAAGTTATTTAAGTATGGTTGAAGGTGAAGACAACAGAAGGTAATCTCAGCTCTTCATAAAATAAGAATTCTTTGGGACTGCTCCTTTTAAGCCGTAACCATATTGACCTAAATAATCTACTAAATCAGGTTCTGGGTTCAGTTCAGCTACAATTAGTTCTGGTTTGTACTTGGTTAAATCAATGGACCGAATAACATTCCAATCATGACCTTCAACGTCAATTGACAAAAAATCAAACTCAT
>JBCDHA010000331.1:0-4973 GCA_038750705.1 Bacteroidota bacterium | reverse complement strand
GAAATATCCTGCTCTCATCTATAGATGAATAAAAATCCCTGAGATTATCTTGAATGGTGAACGCCAGATAACTTTTGGGCGGCAGTACAAGATTATCTGATGTAATCATACTTAAATCCAGCGGAATGAAGTCGGCTCCATGCGAATCTACATTTCCAAAAAACCATTCTTTAAGGTTTATATACTTCGCAGAAGTGTTATATACCTCTATGAAATCGGCACCGTTTGGATAAGGGTCAAAAAGAATCTCATTTAATATAACGTCTCCAATATCGGCCTCTTCAATCAATGCAAACGAGGTCTCGTTCGGTATAATTCGGTTACCCGGACAATCCCGAACTGCAGATAAACTTATATTGTAGGAGATGCCTGACTGCAATGGATTCGAAAGAACGATCCTTAGTTCTTTTAAGTCATTCACAATGATTACCGAGTCAACTCCAACTTCAGGGGTAATTAAATAATCCGCCTGTACAATTGAGCTTTCATCGAGTATCTCATTGAACAAAATATTAATTGTATCGGCGCTAAGGGCTAATACACTCACAATTAAAGGGCCTGTTAAATCAGGTTTTTCGGCGAATACTGAATTCTCAGAACCCGGAGTACCTCCTCGAAAATCTTCGGACGCCTCCCAATTTGCCACTTGAGCACAATCGTTGTAAGGGTCTATAATTTCAAGTGACCAACCCCCCTCTTGTTTTACCGAACTGCGATACCAAGACAGATCATATTGTATGGAGTCCGAAACTTTGCCGAACTCATCGTGAAGGATCAGGACATCTTCTCCATTATTTAAGGTGGGTAAACGCTCCAATTGAATGGTTTTTCCAAAAGCGGAATACGCACTAAAATATTCTTCTGAACAGATGATAAAATATTCATTGGGAAAGATATAAGCTTCACCCAGCATTGAGCTGCTAGATAAATCCGATAATTGCCATCCATTAAGATTAAAAACCTTATTGCTACGGTTGAAAATCTCTACAAATTCACCTGAAGGTAAGTCATTTGGCGGGTCAGGGTCGGCTAAAAACTCAGAAATAATAACATCCCTTGGCTCAAGTTCCGGTTGTTGAAAGTAAAAGAAACTGGTTTGGGCACTTAGCAATAGATTGCCGTTGATATCCTCAAGGTTGGTAACAGAAAGCTCGTAGTCTGTGGCATTAACAAATGAGTCAGAAAATCTAACAATCACCGTATTGGAATCAAGCTCCGCAGATGTTGGGTTTCCAATAGATGACAAAACGTAAGTCAATGGGTCTTCGGCGGTGTTAGGATCAAGTTCCTCTGAAAACTCCAGAACTACACTTTTGTCATCAGGTGTACTTACATGTACGAGAGACGGTGGAATGTTATCCGGAAACGGAAGTATGACATCATCAAAAAAGAAACTGGTATTCCTGGAGGAAGTGTGATTCACGAAAAAACCAAAATGGTCTCCTACGTCAATTTCTGTATCCGTTATTGTCCCTACTATCACCAAATCGCCGCTTTCTGACTCAATTTTGTATAACGTCCATTTTCCTGTCTCATTTCTAGTCAAGCGAATGGTATGATCAACGAAAGCTGAAACTGATGACTCCGTATCCAGGATCAAAGGTTCAGTTGATGTGGTTTTATAAAAATCAATACCGTCATCCGACCCTGATTCTCCTAGTTGGATATAATACCCTGAAGGAGAATCCGATAAATCTGCTTTGTCTGAACCGAAATAGACGCGAATGTTATTGGACCCACTTGGCGCCTGGTCATATTCTACATTAAATTGCCAGGTCAGGCTACCATTGATAAATGTTGGCGATCCCGAAGTCGATATCCAAATACCGGCAGCGGCTGTTGGGCCATCACTTCGCAAACGGCCATCAATTATGGCATAATCATCTTTGCCTGATACCTCAGAACTTATCCATTCCGGCAATTGATCAAAATTGCCGTCAGAAAAATCATCCTTTACCTGCCCATTTAAGACGTTGGCAGCACAAAAGACAATCCAGATGATAATAAATGAGCTAAAACCATCGTTAAATTGTACTAGTTTTGTATATCTACAGTATTTATTAAAAATACACTATTTAAAAACAGAAAAGTAATGAAACTAGCAATTGTTGGGGCAACCGGGCTTGTAGGACAGGAGGTATTGCAGGTCCTGGCTGAGCGAAACGTAGAATTTGACGAGTTATTACCTGTGGCATCGGCCAGATCAGTGGGTAAAAACGTGGAATTCAAGGGTAAATCTTATCCTGTGATAGGTATGGAAGAAGCCGTAACGGTAAGGCCTGATATTGCTATTTTTTCTGCCGGTGGATCTACCTCATTAGAGTGGGCGCCGAAATTCGCGGAGGTTGGTTGTGTGGTCATTGACAATTCCTCCGCCTGGCGAATGAGCCCGGAACATAAGCTCATTGTACCGGAGATCAATGGTGAAAGACTGCGCATTGATGACAGGATCATTGCTAACCCCAATTGCTCTACCATTCAAATGGTAATGGCTCTGGCGCCACTTCATAAAAAGTATAAAATCAAACGACTGGTTATTTCAACCTACCAGTCCGTGACAGGAACAGGCAAAGCAGCAGTAAATCAGTTGATGGGCGAGCGAAAAGGCACTCCTGCCGATCCGGTATACCCTCATAAAATTGATATGAATGTGCTTCCTCATATAGATGTATTCATGGAGAACGGATATACCAAGGAGGAAATGAAAATGGTGAATGAAACCCGTAAGATTCTCGACGACGATAGCATTCGAATTACCGCGACCGCGGTGCGGCTTCCGGTTATGGGAGGCCACAGCGAATCCATAAATGTAGAATTCCAGCATGATTATGATCTGGATGAGGTAAGATCAATACTGGAAAATACCCCAGGAGTAATCGTAGAAGATGACGTGGCCAACAATGTGTATCCTATGCCTATCAACGCCCACCAAAAAGATGAAGTTTTTGTAGGCAGGTTACGCCGAGACGAGTCCAATGCCAATACCTTAAATATGTGGGTCGTTGCGGATAATCTTCGAAAAGGAGCGGCAACTAACGCGGTGCAAATTGCAGAGTATTTGGCAGCCAGTAACCTCGTGTATTGATCCATAAGCTTCTCTCGCAGCATATACAATCTTTCATTCTTGAGCATGAAAACCAAGATCCCTTTCAGCTTTCTCTAAAATACAAAGAGGTAGATGGTATACCTATTCGCTTGATTTCAGAACAGATCTCAGGAAGGCAAAAAGCAAAAAGTAAATTGCCGGAATGGTACAGCACGAAGGGTATTCTCTATCCTCCAAAGCTATCTATGGAACAGTGCTCTTCGCAAGCTACGGCTAAATACAAGGCCATGCTGGTAAAGGGCCAGGCATGGGTGGACCTCACCGGAGGTACAGGGGTGGATACCTGGGCATTATCACTATCCTTCCGGAAAGGAAGCTATGTGGAGCAGGATGAGAACCTGGCTGAGTTAGCTGATTTCAACTTTTCCGCCTTAAAAAGACAGAACGTTGAAGTTCACAACACTACTGCCGAGGATTATCTTAACTCCATTTCGGAAAAAGTGGATTGTATCTACATTGATCCCGCTCGCAGAGATGAGAATAAAAATCGCGTATTCCGATTAGAAGACTGTACCCCGAATATCATTCCACTACTACCACAATTAAAAAAGAAAGCGAATCAGGTTCTCATAAAGGCTTCTCCTATGATGGATATTGATCTGGCCATAAGTGCACTGGGAAGGGTTGATGAAGTTCATGTGGTAGCGGTGGAAAACGATTGTAAAGAGGTACTCTATGTCATTTCCGAAACGCAAGCCGAAGATACCAAACTCTGCATGGTAAATTTTAAAAAAGGCCAAGTGGAGAGATTGGATTCTACCATTGGCGAAATAAGTACTTCTCGCGCCGGTTTCTCACAACCCCTCAAATATATGTACGAGCCCAATGCAGCTATCTTAAAGGCAGGAGCTTTTGCCTTTGTCTCGGAAAGGTTTTCTGTTAAGAAGCTGCATAAACACACACATTTATACACCAGCAACCAATTATTATCAGAGTTTCCGGGACGGGTCTTCATAATCGAGCAAGTATTGCCTTATTCTAAAAAAGAGATCAAACGTGCCCTACCCAACGGCAAGGCTAATATTTCCACACGGAATTTTAGAGATGATGTGGCTACGATAAGAAAAAAGACCGGCATCAATGACGGAGGTGAATTATACCTTTTCGGGTTTACCGATATCGATGAAATACAGCGGGTAGCATTATGTACTAAAGCAGCTGTTCTATCCGACTAAAAATCAGGTGGAGTACGTAAAAAAATAAGGTGGCAAAGCCGTAAACCTTCAGAATTTTTCTTCTGTTCTGCGTATCCTCCCACCACAGCATGATCCATGGCTTGTACAAACCTACAGCCAGGAAGATTAAGCTTAAGAGAGCTACAGCACCGGATAAGTCAGACAGAAGTTGCATACGACTATTATAATCATTTTTTCAGCCTTATATTCATGTCACTGTTCTAGTTTTTCTATGGATGCCCTATTTCAAGGTTTAAGAGATCAAATTGAGACCCTTTCCAGGCTTGAGGAAGATGAATGGCAAGAATTTAAAGCCTACTGGAACCCGCTGTCGCTGGAAAAGGGTGTTAAGATCACCAAGATCGGGCAAGTAGAAGATTACTTTTACTATGTATATGAAGGTGTGGTTCGTGGATATGCATTTAAAGATGGTGAGGATATCAGTATTGGCTTTTCTTATAAAGGGGATTATTCCGGCGCGTATGATTCATTTTTGACACGTAACCCATCGGAGTGGTGCATGGAAACCACTACAGACGTGGAGTTGGCGAGAATACACCATGACGATTTGATGAGAATGTTTGATAAATATAAATCCATTGAGCGTTGGGGTAGATTATTCAACGCTAAAATGCTCATTGGCATGTCTCGCAGGCAGGTAGAGTCAAGATCGTACACGGCAGAAGAACGAT
>JBCDHA010000330.1:0-4976 GCA_038750705.1 Bacteroidota bacterium | reverse complement strand
GAATTAGGTTTATCTCGCGGAGCAATGTACAGAAGAATGGAAAAGTACGGACTGTAATGAGAAGTTTTAGACTTAATATCGTTTTACGCCTTGCCATTATTACCGGATTCATTAGCCTGATGGTGTTTTACTTGCTGGTGGACCCGCGTTATCTCAGAAGTTTCTATATTTTACTTTTTTTAGTAGTGGCTTTCGTTGAATTCTTCTGGTATATAGACAAGACCAATAGGGATTTTAAGTCTTTCCTGCTAGCCCTGCTCCAAAATGATTTCACTACACGTTTTTCAGAAAAAGGGAAAGGTAAATCCTTTAATGAATTCTACACTGTTTTAAATCGAATCACCGATAAGTTCGAGGATATTAGCTCCCAAAAGCAGGCACAACACATTTATCTTGAATCCCTGGTAGAGCATGTCAAAGTAGGTATCATTAGCTTTGATGATACCGAAAAGATCCAATTGGTAAACCAGGCCACGAAGGATTTATTAGGACTACCACAAATCATAAGTCTAAAAACAATACAAAGAGTCGACAAGTATTTGTTGAAAGTTATCCGGGAAATTAAACCAGGAGAAAACAGGCTTGTGAAACTCATAGTTAAAAATGAAATGCTCCAACTCAATGTACATGCATCAGAATTTAAATTGCAGAATAGATTCTTTAAACTGGTCTCATTACAAAATATCAAGAATGCGCTTGACGAAAACGAACTAGCAGCCTGGCAAAAGCTAATAAGGGTGCTTACTCATGAAATTATGAACTCCGTAACCCCAATCACTTCCCTCAGTGGAACTCTTAAATCACTTGTGGATAAAAAGCGAAATGAAAATAAATTTATAGATAAAGATTCCATTGATAAACTTTGGGTAGGACTAGATGCCGTGGAGAACAGAAGTAAAGGCTTGCAATCCTTTACTACTTCTTATAGAAAGTTAACCAAAATCCCAACGCCGGTTTTTGAGAGTGTCAAAATCCGTGAACGAGTCAATCGGATTCTAGAGCTTTTTAAAAATGAAACTCAAGGTGTAAATATTAAGGTATCCATTTCAAACGATGTACTAATTCTAGCCGATCCCGAACTTTTGGATCAAGTATTAATTAATATGATCAAAAATGCCCTGGATGCCATGACAGGAACAGATGGGCCTCAATTGTCCATTGGTTGTACCACCAAAAATATCATTACCATTTCGGATAATGGATCTGGCATTGAGGAAGATAAATTAGATCAAATATTCATACCTTTCTTTACCACTAAAAAGGATGGGTCAGGTATTGGATTGGCGCTATCTCAACAAATTATGCATCTACACAAAGGGAAGATAGATGTACATTCCGAAAAAGGTATTGGTACTACTTTCAATCTCAGGTTTTAAAAAGACCAAGTTAATAGTCACTAATTCACTTCCGATTTAATCTCAACTTTACTCCATTCACATTTAAAAAGTGATCAACCTTAGTCAAAAAGGTACATGTAATGCTGATTTACAGCTGTTTAAATATTAACTTTTAAATAATTACTTATATTGCGCGTCCGTTTGGTCTGTGGTTGGCGCCTTGGATCTATTTTTTTCGCGGATGGGACAATTACGGTCTACACTTAAAAGTACTGATCTTAGGATCATTCTGGTTGTGATACTCTACTATGTATCTGCCCAGGTTGGATTGTCTTTATCTTTCCCTATTTCCAAGGCCGCTCCACTATGGCCACCTGCTGGGCTTGCTTTGGCGTTAATCATACTTGCTGGTTACAGAACATGGCCTGCAATTACTATAGGTTCATTTATAGCCAACGCTTTAGTTTTCCTAAATCTACAAATCGAATTTTCGTTCGGCTTAATTTCATCATTAGTGATCGTAGCGGTAGGAAATACATTGGAAGCTCTTTTTGGATATTATTTAATCCTCAAGTTCATTAAGACTAAAAACCCCTTTAATAAGACTATCCATGTATTTATCTTCCTGCTAGTGGCATTAGCAACGTGTCTTATTGGCTCGGTAACAGGTACCAGCGGACTTATAATCAATGGTATTATTACAAGTTCAGAATTCATTTCTAATTCCAGCACCTGGTGGATCAGCGATGTAGTGAGCGTTTTGGTAATAACACCTTTCATCATATCCTGGTCTACTAAATTCAAATTCAAGTGGAATAAATTTCAGGCTTTGGAATGGTCCGTTTTCATCAGTGGTGTATTGATCATACTAGCCATAATGAACTATAATCCCATTTCCGTGACAATGCAACGATCTGTACCATTCTTGATCGTCCCGTTTCTTTTGTGGTTAGGCTTCCGATTTAACCTTCAAATCACCAGTACAGGTATACTTATAGTGGCATTTGTAGCTATATTCTTCACCATAGAAGGAACGGGGCCATTTTACTTATATTCTGAAGATAGCTCACTTCTACTAGTACAAATATTCATCGGTATCATTAGCATTTCCACCATCATATTATATGCTACCGTAAATGAACGGACCGTGGCACAAAAAGCTATGATCCGATTCAACGAAAATCTCGAGACAAGGGTAAAAGCACGCACTAAAGAACTTAACGAAGAAGTCCAAATTAGGCGTAAAACCGAAGAGAAAATCAAAATATCGAATCGCAAATTACGTAAAGCTAACATTGAACTTGATAATTTCGTTTACAGTGTTTCTCACGACCTGAGGGCTCCCATTGCCTCTGTTTTGGGCTTGGTAAACTTGGCCAATCAGGAGCAAGACGTGGATATGTTAAGAAAATATCTACTCATGATTGCTGAAAGTGCCAGGCAGCAAGATACTTTCATCAAAGACATTCTTGATCTATCAAGAAATGCGAGACTTGAAGTTGCACATGAGCAGATATCTTTCGAAAAAATGATCAGTGATATTTTTGATCAACTTAAGTACAGCTCGGAAGAAAAAACGATAACTAAAGAGATAGAAATCGACCAGACCCATCCATTTAGATCCGATGCCAAACGACTAAAAGTTGTGTTCAATAATCTCATTTCGAATGCTATTCGATATTCAAACGGTAAAGATCCCCATATAAAAATAGCTGTGAACATAGATGATACCACGGCCAGAATCGAAGTTGCAGATAACGGAAAGGGGATACCAAAGAAACATTTAAAAAACGTATTTAAGATGTTTTACCGAGCCACAGAAGATAATGCCGGTTCGGGTTTGGGCCTATACATTGTTAAGGAAACCATTGATAAACTTAGAGGTAGCATAAATCTGGAATCTCAGTTGAAAAAAGGCACCACCGTTGTGATTGAAGTCCCCAACCTCGCCGAGGCAGAAGAAACCGTTTAATCATTACTTGATCAGACTAACCTTCTTAAGACTAATTTCATTTTCTTTGAGTTAATGATTGTGGCCAAACCCAAAATCAATACACTTGCTTCTATAGGAATCTTTATTGCCCTATGCCTAGGACTCTCAGGCTATATGCTTTCACGTATACTTAAATCAGATATGATTATATGGTATCAATATGCTATCGTAATTGTTCTGGGCCCACTCTCTCTTGGTTTATTAGCCAAAACTATTTTAGGATATAAGCGTGTGGAAATAGGGAAAAACAGAATTATCGTCCAATTTCCCCTACGATTTAAAAAGAGTATTTTCTCCATTAAAGAAATAAAGCAATGGACTGAACAAAAGGTAAAAACCGCAGGAAGTACATTTAAGGAACTGGTAGTTCTTTTCGACAATGGTAAAAAGTTAACGCTTAGTCTTCAGGAACATACCAATTATATCGAAACGGTTAAATACCTCAAAAAAAAGTGTGGACGGAAATTTATTGAAAGTAAATGAAGCAGGTTTTACTTGTTGGAATTGGTGGATTTGCCGGTAGCATATTACGCTACCTAGCCTACTTATGGATAGACAAGCGATTCATTAGCGTCTTTCCTTTAAGTACTTTTCTCGTCAACGTGATGGGTAGCATACTATTAGGATTTATTGTCGGGCTTTTTGTAAAGTCAAACATTTCTCCTGATTTAAGACTTTTCCTGGGAGTGGGCATCTGTGGCAGCTTCACTACTTTCTCGACATTTGCCATGGAAAATGTAACGCTGATTGAACAGCGAGATATTGTTACAACGTTAACTTATACCTTCGTTAGTCTTCTTGTAGGTATACTAATGGCATTGGCTGGGTATTGGATAGGCAAGACTCTATAAAAAAAGCCGCTGATCAATGACCAGCGGCTGTTTATTACATATTAGAATTCCTTATTAGTATCGGTAAGCATCGGACTTGAACGGTCCTTGTACCTCAACACCAATGTAATCCGCCTGATCTTTAGAAAGCGTTTCAAGCTCAACACCGATTTTAGACAAGTGAAGTGCTGCCACTTTCTCGTCAAGATGCTTAGGCAGTGTATATACTTTGTTTTCGTAATTATCAGAATTATTCCAAAGCTCGATTTGAGCAAGCGTTTGGTTAGTAAATGAATTTGACATCACGAATGAAGGATGACCTGTAGCGCAACCCAAGTTTACTAGTCTACCTTCCGCTAACAAGATGATATCATTGCCGTTTTTCAAGGTGTACTTATCCACCTGAGGTTTGATCTCGTCTCTGTCGGCATTGCCATTCAACCATGCCACATCAATCTCATTATCAAAGTGTCCAATGTTACACACAATAGTTTTGTCCTTCATGTTTTCGAAGTGCTCACCTACTACGATGTCCTTGTTCCCTGTAGCGGTAACCACAATATCCGCTTCTTTAACAGCATCCACCATTTTCTTCACTTCGAAACCGTCCATAGCTGCCTGAAGCGCGCAGATAGGATCTATTTCAGTAACGATCACTCGGGCTCCTGCACCTCTCAATGAAGCTGCAGAACCTTTTCCTACGTCACCATAACCGCCAACAACAGCAACTTTACCCGCCATCATTACGTCAGTAGCTCTTCTGATAGCATCCACCAATGACTCTTTACATCCGTATTTGTTATCAAATTTTGACTT
>JBCDHA010000329.1:0-4989 GCA_038750705.1 Bacteroidota bacterium | reverse complement strand
GGCCACTGCCGCATCGCCATGGATTAATACTGACATGGCTTTCTTTAAATCACCACTGTATTCATCATCTATTTGTCCACGGGTATAACCTAATACTAAAGGATCAACAGCTTCCAGGTGACTGGGGTTAGGAGTAAGTTTGATATAAACGTTCTGTTCTTTGCTGGTTTTTATTCTACTGGAATAACCCAGATGGTACTTAACATCACCATCTCCCATAGTTAAATCAGGGTCAGTGTTCCCTTCAAACTCATTGAATACTTCATCATAGGTTTTACCCATGATATTTGCCAATACGTTTAAGCGACCACGATGAGCCATGCCTATAACCACCTCTTTCACTCCGGAGTTACCGGCTTCATTGATAATAGCGTCCAAAGCCGGAATAGTATTTTCACCGCCTTCAAGTGAAAACCTTTTCTGACCCAGGAATTTGGTGTGTAAAAAGTTTTCAAAGACAACAGCCTCATTTAACTTTTCAAGTATTCTCTTTTTAGTATCGATGGGTGGGTTAATATTGAGACCGTCTTTCTCGCATTTCTTCTTAAACCAATCAAGTACTTCTGCATCACGGATATGCATGTATTCGTAACCAATTGGTCCGAGGTAAATTTTATTAAGTGCGGCTACTATATCTTTTAGTTTGGCATTGCCAAGACCAACTTCATTTCCTACGGCAAAAGCAGTTTCCAAATCTGCCGTTTGAAGTCCAAATTCGGATGGGTCTAATTTTACATTGTGATCCCTGCGTTGACGTACGGGATTTGTATCGGATTTCAAATGACCCCTGGAGCGGTAGGCATGAATCAAATTGCGAACCTGAGTATCTTTTGAGGACAACTCTGAGACCCCAACACCTCCATTTTCGCCGTATTTTACCTGAGAGAAATCAAATCCCTCAAAGAATTTTTGCCAGGAAATATCAACTGATGAAGGATCTTGTTTATAATTATTATAGAGCTCATCTATGTAGCTGCCATGAGCATTGGCAATGTAGGAATATTTGTCCATAACTGTATTTAGCTGGATACTGTTCAAAGGTAAACAACCTTACTTCAATAATAAAATTGTATAATCGTTTATACAAATATTTTATAAAACCCTGTTACTTCTAACTAGATCTATCCTGGCATTAATAAATAAATCAATGTATGGAATATTGAATATAAAGCTTAAATTTGCGCCTCATTAAAAATCACGGACGTGTTCCGTAACATGTAAACATTTAAAAAATGGCAGTTAAAATTAGACTGGCCCGCAGAGGGCGAAAAAGAATGGCAATTTACGATGTAGTCGTAGCGGATGCCAGGGCACCACGAGATGGTCGCTACATTGAAAGGATCGGGAAGTACAATCCTAATACAGATCCGGCAACAATAGAATTGAATGATGAAAAAGCATTCGATTGGGTGATGAAGGGAGCTCAACCTACAGATACGGTGAGAGCGATGCTTTCTTACAAAGGCATTATGCTTAAGAAACATTTGCAAGTAGGGGTGAACAAAGGAGCGATAACTCAGGAAGAAGCAGACAAAAAGTTCGAAGCCTGGTTGGCTGAGAAAGAAGGGAAGATCCAATCCAAACGAGATAAATTGGCGACAGATGCCGCTTCTAGCGCAAAAGCGAGAAAAGAAGCTGAGGCCAAAGTTAAAGAGGCACGTGCTGAGATCTTAAAGAAAAAGGCTGACGAGGCTGCTGCGGCAGAAGCACCTGCAACCGAAGAAGTAGCCGATGAAAACGCAGAGTCATCAGTTGAGGCTGCTGCCCCAGCAGCGGAAGCGGTTGAGGAGGTTACGGAAGAAACCCTTGAAGTGACTGAAGAAGTAAGCCCGGCCGTTGAGGAGCAGGCGCCTGAAGCAGAAACAACAGAAGAAGTGGTGGAATCAACTCCTGCTGCTGAGGAAGTAAAAAAGGAAGAAGAACCTACTGCAGAAGCTCCTACGGCAGAAGAAGCGGTAGCTGAAAAAGAAACTACTGAAGCTCCGGTTGAAGAAGCTCCAAAAGCGGAAGCATCAGAGGCCAAAGAAGAGTCTTCAGAAGAGGAAGATAAAAAAGACGCATAGCCCATGCATCCTGATGAATGTTTCCTTTTAGGATACGTCATCAAAAGGCATGGGTTGAAAGGAGAGCTCAGCATCTTTCTGGATGTTGACGATCCGGAAGCATACTCAGAATTGGAATCAGTTTTCGTCGGTATTGACGGTAAACTGGTTCCTTTTTTTATTGAGCGTATTAGTGTCAGAGGAGATAGGGCAGTCATTCAGTTCGAAGGTGTGAATGCTGTACATCAGGCGGATGAATTAAAAGGATGCGAGCTTTTTTTACCGCTCACTATGCTACCTAAGCTTGAAGGCACCTCGTTTTACTACCATGAGGTTATTGGTTTTCAGGTGTATGATCATGCAGTGGGAGTTGTAGGCCGTGTCAAGGATATCTACACTGGTACAGGACAAGAACTTTTGGCCATTGAGAGAGATTATAAAGAGCTTTTAATACCTGTTACTGATGATACGATCAAATCGATAGACCGGGAGAAAGCGGAGATTCTGGTTCATCTTCCAGCGGGTTTACTTGATATTTACGAGGACTGATGCGAATAGACATAGTTACATGCCTTCCAAAGCTGGTGGAAAGTCCTTTTTCAGACTCCATTTTAAAACGCGCCCAAAACAAGGGCTTGGTAGAGGTGGTTGTTCATGACCTCCGAAAATATTCCACTGATAAACATCATAAGGTGGATGACTACGCCTATGGTGGAGGCGCCGGAATGGTGCTTATGATCGAACCCCTGGTAAATTGTATTCGTGATCTGCAAAGTCAGCGTGATTATGACGACATCATTTACACCAGTCCGGATGGCCCCCGGTTTAATCAATCTATGGCCAATGAGCTTGCTCTAAAAGGTAATTTGATGATTATCTGTGGTCACTATAAAGGTATTGATGAACGGGTGAGAACTCACTTTGTATCGCGGGAAATAAGTATAGGCGACTACGTACTTTCTGGCGGGGAGTTGGCTGCTGCCGTAATTTCAGATGCTATAATTCGTCTCATTCCCGGTGTGTTATCTGATGAAACTTCAGCATTAACAGATTCTTTTCAAGACGGATTGGTGGCCCCGCCTGTTTACACAAGGCCTGCAGAGTTTGAAGGCCTGAAAGTGCCTGATGTATTGCTTTCCGGTCATGAGGCCAACATTGAAAAATGGCGTTTTGAACAATCGGTAGAACGAACAAAGGAAAGGAGACCCGATAACCTGGAAGAGCATTGACTAGGCAGAATGATCTAATATTTATTTATAGCGAATGAATAGATTTAAGTCTTTATTTTTCTATATTTGCACTCCGTTTTTAGAAACAGGATTTATTTTTAGAAATCATGAATGAGTTAATCAAAGAAATAGAGGCTGAAAATAACGAGCATCGTGCTTCGTTCCCTTCTTTTAAAGCTGGTGATACCGTAAACGTTCACGTTAAGATCAAAGAGGGAAATAAGGAGAGAATTCAGCAATATCAGGGTACGGTTATTCAGCGAAAAAATCCTGGTAGCAACGGAGAGACTTTTACTGTACGTAAGGTGACAAACGGGGTAGGAGTGGAACGTATTTTTCCTTTACTGTCTCCTAGCATCGATAAAATAGAGGTTTTAAGAAAGGGAAAGGTAAGAAGAGCGAGATTGTACTACTTAAGAGGTAGGCAGGGTAAAGCTGCTCGTATCAAAGAGAAATTATAAGCCAATAGGGCAATCAGAAATAAAAAAGGTCATTTGTTGCAGCAAATGACCTTTTTTGCATCAATCCGGCCACCTGATGGTACCGGCGTTTTCTAAGAAGTTTTGGTTGGCGCTTAAGAAAAGCTTCCAATGTTATTTAGATCTTCACAAGCTTCTTTTAAACGAATCTTGAATGATTCTTCGCCCTTTCTGAGCCATACTCTCGGGTCGTAGTATTTTTTGTTTGGAGAATCATCTCCATCCGGGTTTCCGATCTGACCTTGAAGATAGCCCTCGTTTGCCTGGTAGTAGTTTCTAATACCATCCCAATAAGCCCACTGCAGATCGGTATCGATATTCATTTTTATAACGCCATATCCAATGGCCTCACGAATTTCTTCAGTCGTTGACCCTGAACCACCGTGGAAAACAAAATCTACAGGTTGTGCTCCGGTATTGTATTTCTCCTCAATATAATCCTGGCTGTTTTTAAGAATTTTAGGAGTAAGTTTTACATTGCCGGGTTTATATACACCATGTACGTTACCAAAAGCAGCTGCTACCGTAAATCGATCACTGACCTTCTTAAGCTCTTCGTAGGCGTAAGCCACCTCTTCAGGTTGGGTATAAAGTTTGGAACTATCAACGTCCGTGTTATCTACGCCATCCTCTTCGCCACCCGTGACTCCCAGCTCAATTTCCAAAGTCATATCCATTTTGCTCATGCGCTCCAGATAACCTTTACAGATCTCAATATTCTCTTCAAGCGGTTCTTCAGAAAGATCAATCATATGTGAGCTAAATAAAGATTTGCCATGTGCTTTGTAAAAGGCTTCACCGGCATCAAGCATCCCATCTATCCAGGGTAAGAGCTTTTTGGCGGCATGATCCGTATGCAAAATGATGGTTGCTCCATATTTCTCAGCCAGGGCATGAACGTGATGTGCCCCGGAAACAGCACCTGCCACCGCAGCTGCCTGATTATCATTCGCCAGGCCTTTACCCGCAAAGAACACGCTACCGCCGTTTGAGAATTGAACCATTATGGGTGAGTTGATTTCTGCAGCTGTCTCCAGTACGGCATTGACACTGTTTGTACCTATAACATTAACGGCGGGCATGGCAAAGCCTTTTTCTTTGGCGTATTGAAAAAGCTTTTGAACGTCAGCGCCGGTTACAACTCCTGGTTTAAAATCTGAACCTGACATGTGTTTTTATATTTTATAATGAAACTTGTGTATGATCTCAAAAGCAAATAAAATCAAAATTATATCATTT
>JBCDHA010000328.1:0-4990 GCA_038750705.1 Bacteroidota bacterium | reverse complement strand
ACTTTGGAACAAATCCCTGACTATCCCATCAATAAAATAGCAGAACTGCTCCCTAACAACAGTAAACATCTCCCCTAGCTTCAGCAATTTTATACACTAATCAAAATATATAGAATACGTGAATCACAGGATGCTTACGATGTTTTAGTATTGAGTTTTTATAGTCCTGAGTATATACTCCTTAGTCTTGAGTGCTTGGTAGAAAGAAGCACTTTTTAGTTTTTTGGTGTTTGTTTTTAGCACTTTGAGTTCTTCTAACTAAATACTTTCTATTTAAGATTAACTCAAGACTAAAGACTAGGAACTATGGACTAAATACTAATTATCAAGCCATTTCTTAAATTCCGGGCTTTTCTCGGCGCTAATAACGATCTCCTCTTCGGGCTGATGCTTTAAGTTGATCTTTACGCGGCCTTTGAAATAGGGATGGATCTCGTCTATACTTTCAAAAGTGATGATGAACTGGCGGTTAGCTCTGAAGAACTGCTTAGGGTCCAGCTGCTTATCAATGACTTCAAGAGGCTGATCTAGCGGATATTTCTTATTGTCATGCGTGACAATGTATGTCAGCTTATTTTGACTGTAGAAGTAGCTGATTTTTTCTACCGGCACGGCTACAATCTTATTTCCGGTGCGAACCATAAATCGTGATTTATACTCTTGCTGCTGGCCCTTAATCATGGCCACAAGTTCTTCATAAGGAAAGGGCGATTCCACGGTAGAGTTTAACGACTTAAATTTTTCAAGACTGTTTTTTAGCTTCTCTTTTTGAACAGGTTTAAGTAAGTAGTCAATACTATTTACTTCAAAGGCCTTTATAGCATATTGGTCATAAGCGGTGGTAAAAATAACAGCTCCTTTATAATCAACCTGCTTGAATATTTCAAAACTCAAGCCATCGAGCAACCTTATATCGCTAATAACCAAATCAGGTTTATCACCACCTGACTCAAACCAGTCTGTTACGGCTTCAATTGATTTGAGCTTACCTAAAATATGAATAGAAGAATCTAATTCCTTTAAAAGGTTTTCAAGCTTTTCGGCAGCCAGTGTTTCGTCTTCTATGATCAGGATATTCATACCGTTTCAACTTCAAGCAATGGTACCACTACCTTAAACAGGTCATTATTGTCTTCAACGTGTACCTTGGCATCACTAAAATAATTATACCTTTTTCTAATATTGTCTAAACCACTACCGCCCACTTCTTTGAGCTCATCAGGCTTTCGGTAAAGTGAGTTCTCTACAATCAAAAAATTATTTTCATCTGATTTGATAGAAACCAAAAGGGGGCGCTTCTCACTAATAATGTTATGCTTTATGGCGTTCTCCACTAATAATTGCAAGGTCAAAGGTGGCAGCATCTTGAACTTATCATCAGCTTTGATTTGTATATCAAAGCGAATGTTATCTTCAAACCTGGTTTTTAAGAGGTAAACGTAAGATTCAATAAATTGTAATTCCTCCTCCAGCGAAATCAAGTCCTCATCCTTTGATTTCAGAATTACGCGATAAACCTCGGCAAACTTGTCTAAAAAGTCTTTAGAAAGTCCTTTGTCTTTGTCTATCAATGAAGATAGAATATTTAGATTATTGAATAAGAAATGAGGATCCAGATGATTTTTTAACGAAACCAACTCAGCATGAACAGTCTCCTTCTTAAATTTTTCTGCCACCAGTTCCGACTCTTTCCATTGATTGAGAAAGTGAACGCTGAAATAAATAGAAAATAATGGAATGAAAATGGACAAACCAAAGGTATTCATAACAATAATCTGCTCATAAACCGGCGGATCAGCGGTAAGCAATACCTTAAAAACTACATAGGTGATGTTTATAATTATCAAAGAATAAACTATTCCTACGGACAGGTGCGCATAAAACCTTCTTGTACCGTACTTAAGCCAAGGAAAGTACTTATTAAATTGTTGCGTGATTAATCGATTTCCCAGCCATAAGAGAATAACAACCGTTGTAAACCAGCTTACCGTAATTACAAGGGTGGCCTCTATCCCTAATTCGGTTGCAAAAAGATAAGCAAGCAACTCTGCAACTATAATGAATAGAACAGATCCGTACTGTAAATATTGCTTTTTGAATTTCGACAAAGTGGTAAAATCTAATCATTGACCACTCCATAGTGATCAAACGACGTTTGTGAATTTTTGACTAAAACTCGATATCTGACAAATTAATCAAAAACAATTTCATCGATTTTTTTCCAGGAGATATACTCCGGATCTCTTGATCCTTTTTGGAATACAAGTAGTCCGTCATTATTATCCGATACATCACGGCCGTCACCAAGCAGTAGTGTATCACCATTGCGAAGCTTTAATTGTGAATAATTATAGTTCTTAGGTTTGATGCTCTTAATGTTTCTAAACGGGATACGGTATTCAATTTCGTCATCCTTCCCCTCTAAAAACTCGATATTCATGGCTTCGTCCAAATCGAACACAATGCGTCCCGAAAATTCATCCTCGTTATAAGTGTACACTGTTCCGGTTAACGGCTTTGGCGGGTTGTAGGAAGAATACGGTTTCCCACTTGACTTCCATGCCGGATCAAAGGTAACCGTATTGAACACCTTCCATGGAATATCTATCTTACCGACACCCTCAACGGTCACGATTATCCCGCGGTTTCCTGAGTTTACATCGTTGGAGCCAGTAAGGTAAAAAGTTCTGCCGTCCAGTAATTCTACATCCGAACCACCACGGCCGCCCTCAATTTTTCTTATTTTACCAAAAGAGATGGATACATCACCATCTCTGGTATCACCGTCCAGTTTATCTGTACTTATGCGTTCATCATGGTCCCATTGAATATAACCGGTTAAGTCTCCTTTGCGATAAATATTAACTGTACCATAAAGGGCCTGACCAAAAGATGGGCGCAGACTTGCCGGCGCCGGCAGAAATTGTACGCGCTCCACCCTACTCCATTTAATAGAAAGTTCGCCAAGTTCATCATCAAGAATACGGATAGACGGACTTAAATCATTGTACCCCTGTGCACCTACTTCTACTTCTTCACCATTCTTGAGTACGACTATAGCCCTGCTGTCACTCAGATTTTCTATCTCAGCTATATCGCCGAATTGGGTAACAAACTGATGGCTTGTACTGCTCTTATTCTCCCAAATACTGGAAAAACTCCAATCGAAGTTTGACCAGGAATCATCATTATCCTCTCTTTTTCTGGGTCGGTATTGTCGATTTCTATTGGCCACTTTTGACGAATTAAAGTGATCATTCCAAAAGGCCTCTTCCTT
Source organism: Bacteroidota bacterium (assembly GCA_038750705.1). Lineage (GTDB taxonomy): Bacteria > Bacteroidota > Bacteroidia > Cytophagales > Cyclobacteriaceae > Fulvivirga. The sequence goes on along the minus strand of JBCDHA010000328.1, from coordinate 1,713 downwards.
GCCCCACCTTAGTTGCCCCTGATAGGTATTATCTCTTGTAAAAACCTTACCGTATATAAACCCCTCTGTATTTTGAGCCTTCGCCCGGGTGAGGGTTATTATAAGTACAATGATTATACCCAAGCTTAGCTGCACAGCCCTCTTGTATCTTTCCATTAGTATAATCAATTTATCTACGAACTCCATGTTACAAATAAGCGCAAATATGCAGGACAAAGTTGCCTGCGTCAGCCCCACTACGGGCTATAAATGACTGAATCGGGATATAGACATACCGAAACTGAACTGAAATACTTAAAAAGTTACATTTACCTGACAAACAAGCTTGTTGGTTTGGAGAAATGGAGAATAATGAAGTGTTTTAGAGATAATAATAATATTTTATTAACTGATTAAAATTTAACACTTCATGGCAAACATTAATGTATTAATCGCAGTCGATACAAAAAGTACACTGGCCGGAACCACAATTGTCTATATGGAAGATGACAACCCAACCGAAGATACCGGAGAAGGAACCTCAGAACTCGTGGCTAATGTAGACCCTGGCGACACCATCATATGGCGGGCCACTTCCATTAATCAGTCAGATACTGTTGCACTGACAGAGTTTAATGATGAAAGTGGGAACGTGTTTGGAAATGGCGGTTCTGCCCCAAGTAACAATGGTGATGGTTCATGGACAGGAACGGTTGGAAGTTATTCCAGCGGCACCGAAGAATCTTATACTTTTTCCTTTAGTATTAATGGCTCAGGTAGTTACAGTTGGGATCCGAAAATTGTGATCAAACCTTCTTAATGCTGATTCGAGTTTTCAATTTGATCAGACCTGTCATTCTTCTGTGTGCAGGTCTTTTTTCTTCGCACTTAGGTTTTTCACAAGACCTAAAGATAGCCGACAGCTTACTTATAAAACTTAACAATGAGTCTGAAATACCTGATTCAATCATGTATCAATGGCTACTGGATATATCCTTTAACCATTCCGATATAAAGATTAAATTAAAATATGCTAATCAACTTCAGACCCTTGCCCGACAGAATGGAAACAACCTCTGGCTCTATAAAGGCTTATATATCGAAGGTGTGGCTCAGAGGTTATTGGGTGATCTACCATCAGCCATTAACACCTTTTTTGAATGTGCAAAATTAGCAGAGGTCCTAGGCGGTAAGAAAAGACTTGGTGAAGTATATGATAAACTTGGCAACGTCTACTCGGTTCAGGGAGATCATTCAAATTCGGTAAAGTACTACAATAAGGCAATTGTAATTCTCAGAGAAGAAAGTGACTCTTTGTCACTTGCGGCTGCTCTAATGAATGCAGGAGACGAATACTTCAATGCAGACAAACTAGATTCTGCCCTACTTCTTTTTGCGGAATCAGGAATAATTTTCAAAAACGTTAATTATCAAATTGGTAATGCCTATAATCTCGGAAACATCGGTTTAGTATATGCAAAGCAAGATAAACATAATCTGGCGGAGGCCAATCTTTTTGAAGCCTCCAAAATACTAGAGGAGTCTGGGGATAAATATCCTGTGGCCGTTTATGATACCTATATGGCAGATATCTATCTCCAAAAAGGAGATCTGAAAAGGGCACTTTATTATGCGACTAAAAGCTATGACGTTTCTATAGAATTGGGCCTCAAAGAACAAATCCGTGATGCCAGCCTAAAACTATCTGAGCTCTACCAACAAAACGAAGACTTT
>JBCDHA010000327.1:0-4993 GCA_038750705.1 Bacteroidota bacterium | reverse complement strand
GCGAAGGGCAGAGGAGTGTGTTTCAGAATCTATACCAAAGGAGATGAACATCAAATCCTTTTCATCACCTTGGAAGGAATAAGGCGTTCCTATTTTAATCTTGTGTTTCGCTATGAATTGATGTTCAATATGATCTGTTATCAATTCCCCCAAATATTCAGCTTGGGCCCTAAAAAGACTTAAAATACCTATACTGCTTGAGCTGGTATGTTCCAGTTGCTCCTGCCTTTGAAGGACTTTCAAAACTTCATCTAGCAAGTGTTTCGCCTCTTTTTCATTGATGCCATTTTGAGATCTTTTTCCGTTCGTACTTATTAGCTTAATACCCTCCTCATTTTTGTGATGTGGCAAGGATTTGATAATGCGTAGCCTGTCTTGATAAAAGTGCGTATTACTGAAGCGAATAAGATCGTCATTTCCTCTGAAGTGCTCATTTAAGAACAGCACCTGATCCTGGTCTCCAACTTTTGAGAAGTAAATATCAAGAATACTATTATCACGGTAATCAAAATACTGATCCACCAACGTTTGAGACAACTCATACTTATCTCTCAGTAGCCTTGTGAAGTTTCTTGCGAGGAATGAATAGTGGCGTAACTGTTTGGGATCTCCTACAATCACTACTTTCTTGGCTCGCTGTATGGCAGGAAGACAAATGGCAATATCACACTGAGTTGCCTCATCGATAATGACTATATCAAAAAGCTCTTTTTTTAATGGCAGAACTTCATACAAGTCGGAAAGTTTGCAAGCCCAAATTGGGAAAGCTTTTAATATTGTATTAAAATTAACTGTTTTGAATAGCTCTTCCTGTTTTGCTAGTGTGCGGGCTCTTAAGGCTTGTAAAAAATTTCTAAGCTCAAACCGATGATACTTAAGTGTATGCCAAAGCTGATCTTGAAAGCACAGCTCTACATATTGTTTCAGATCCTTTAGATATTCATCTTTGGAGGTATAGTAACTATCTATTAGTTCGAAATGTGATTCTTGCCGACTATTTTGCCATTCGATGAATTTCTTAACTATGGAAGAAATGATGCCGCCGTCCTTATTTTCAAACAAATAAGTACCCCACTTCAAATCATCTTGGATTTGACTGTCCAATTTATCTGCCCATTCTGCAAGCTGCTTTCTGTCAAAGTAAATTTTGGATCTGAGTTTTTCTGCCTTCTTTCCGGCAGATCGATAGTCAATAGGAACTCCGCTAAGCACATCTTTCAACCTATCTTTTAAATTCTTAAGATGCCCTCTTTTTCCGGCCCTTACGGTAATTTGGGGGATACCGATATCTTCCTGTATCTTATTAGTTACAACATCAACGGCTTCATCCGATTTTGACACTACTAAAACCGATTTCCCTTTATTCATCTGATCAATGGCAAGGGCGGCTATACTGAATGATTTTCCCGTACCAGGAGGGCCAATTACGAGTGTTTCAATATTGTTGTCGACAGATTGTATTATTCCTTCTTGAGGATCACTCAGAATAGCCGGCACGAACGTATTTGTCTCCATATCAACTCGTTCGTTTCTGGTATCATAGTTAAAGAATTGTTTCAGAGGTGTGGAGTATTCCCCACCCTCAATTAACTTGTTGAATTCTGATATGACACCAATAGTATTTACTGAATGCTTCAGTACGCCCAATACAGCACTTGGTAGTATGCTTAGTTGGTAAGACGAATTACTAATTACCTTTTTAACATCCTTTTCACTCATGAATTCAGGGTACAGCAATATGGAATCTGATTTGAACTGGGTAAATGATGTTTCCAGAGTGCGCTTCAAATTGCCGCAGCTTTGAAATGATATAGGCTCGTGCACAAAATTTCCTAGTATTTCAATTATCTCGAAGGACTCTTTCCTGTAGGCTTCAAGAAATGTCGTGTTGGCAAAAGCCAATTCTCGTTCAATGGATAAGTAATAATGTGCCTTGTCCTGTTTGATCTGGGCTGGGTAAAAGAAAATGGGCGCGCAAATGGTTTGTTTGTTGCCTCCGTTGCCAGCCGTCTTTCCTGAAGCGAGAAAGCAGCTTAAGTAAAGCGACTTTTCATGTGAGTAAATGCTAAGGTTCTCAAGAATGGGTTCAGCAATTTCTTTATTTAGAGGTATGTGGGGGAGGTGAGCATTTAGCAATTCATCTTTCCCCTCCAGAAAAAATGTATTCTCAAATTTGGTTGAGAATACATTAGTTAGACTGAACGTTCTCGTATCCGACTCAAAACAGTCGTGGTAAAAGCTGAGCAGGTTTTTGTAATTCATATTGACTTAAAGATATCCTGAATTTAGGATAAAATTATGCTGTGCTGGCCAGCCCCGAATCCAACGCCTCAAATAACAACGGAAGTCGTCCATTATCCACACCCGCATAGCGAATGTATGGGTTTTTACTTAACATATTCTTATCATTAAATAGATAACCCGGCTTAGGAATAGGCATGGCATGGCCCATGACTTTGATGTCAACACGCTCTATCAATGACTGGATGTCTTCTTTGAAATAGTCACTCATATGATCAGCCGTCATTTCGGCAATAGTCACCTTGTTCGCTTCTGCATTGATCAGGTCTTCTCGAGAGGAGGGAGGAAGGCAGTAGTAGCCAGTCAAAACACGGTATGCTGATCCACCGTGTTGAGTATCCGAATCTACAAACCCCAGGAAAGTAGTATCATCGGTCAGCATTTCATTTTGCCAATAGCCAATTTTTTCGAGTTCGTTTTTGATGACCACATTTACTACCATCCAAGGAGCTATGTCATTATCTGTGAAGAGTTCGTAACCTGGAGGGTAAATATATTTCAAGGCATGCTTCTGACCCGCATAGATGATCTTTTTAGCGTTAACCACTTTCACTTGCTGATTGACGATGTCTGCAATTTCTACCTTGAATCCATCAGTGGTTTCATTTATCCTTTTGACCAGGTGTTGTGTTAAGACCTGGTCATTATTGAGCCTGTCAGCCATCTTTTTAATGAAGTAATTGTTTCCTTCCGGTGGACTAAAAAGCTCTACTACTTCATCATAATAAGGTCGGCACGCAAAGTAGTGTATGCCAGCAAGTGCAGATACTTTTGCCGCATCACTGCCATAGTCGTCCTTCATATGATAATCGAGTCCCTTGATGAATTCTGAGGTCAGTTCAAGACGTGTATTTAAAAAGTCTAGAAAAGTGATATTATTCAAGTGTCTATGCTTCTCCGGGATAAGCCTTGTGGGCAGAAGCATTTCATTTTTATAGGTCCTGATCAGGTTTAGGAAGTCATTTTTCAGCAGGGATTCTGTTAACACATCTTTTCGGAACTCGCCATTATCGTAACACTGGTTTTTTCTACGATGCGCAATGAGGTATTGATCATCTGTAAAGCTCCAGCGGTCGTTCCAGGATTGGTATTTTATGATGCTTAATTCTTCTAAAAACTGCAACACTTCAGAACCATAGTTTGAAGGGTAAGAGAGATCATAGTGTGCGCCTTGTGAAAAGAGCAGGCCCTCGCTTCGGAAGGCTGAAGAAGTGCCACCAAGCTCCTCCGAAAGCTCGCATAGCAGATAATCCGTACCACGAAGTTTACTGGCTGCTGCCAGCCCGGTAATGCCACCTCCTACTATGAGTGTCTCGATAGAATTAATATTTACTTGAGTAAATTTAGTGCTTTCGTAAACCAGGTGACCTGTTTTGGCATCCGAGTAGATGTGGATGGGGTACCGGGCATTTTGCTTTGTCCAGTTACAACCTTTAAGTAAAAGTGGTAGGGTAATAAGAGCAGAAGACTTAATAAATTCCCTTCTTTTCATTTTTTAGTATCTGATTGCCGGACTTGATCTAGCGTCCCGATTTTAGTTCGAGACCCTAGGTCAAGCCTGGGGATATGATTGTTTGCAATATATTTTATTCCAAAAGCACCTTTTTAACATACGGATTTTTCTTATTGGCCTTCCAAATGAAACCGTCTAAAATATAATGTGTGACCTGAGGCATGGAAAGCAGAGCCAATGCCAGTGCCGTAGCGAGGGTAGAAGTAACCTGGCTGAATGGGTAGTTGAATAATCGGGTAAACAGGTTCTTATTTTCACGATACACGAACATATCCCACAAGTACTCCTCTCCAAACGCCAGCATAAGAACAACAACGAGCATAAATGCGACATTTACTCCCATCTTACCTATGGGTATTTTGTGAGTAACTTGTTTCTTTCGTTCTACGTAGAAAAACATCAACGCCATATAGGGTATCCCATGGGCAACAACGTTAGTCAGAGAAAAGGCGAAGTCGGAGTTGAAATAAACAATGCCCAAGAACCAGTTGAAGGCCGTTGTGATTATCCATAATACCTTACCCAACGGAAAGGAGAGCTCATTTTTTTTATGAACAACTATCTCCTGAAGTAGCCATGCAACAAGTATGGTCAGGTATAGCGTGGTACCAATGGTATTTATATAAGGAAGTATGAAAGTCAATCCACCGGTGAATTCTGAAATATTGAAAAAGTCGCCATCTACAAACCAACTAAATTCACGCTGTGTATTGAGGTGCCAGTAGAACACTGGGTAAAGCATACCCAGGTAGATTACGAACTTATCGCTGAAGCGCTTTTTGATGTTTACTTTACCATACCTGGCTTGATACAACCGCATGAATCCATATTGCTGTTTTATAAAGTGATAAAGTGCTAAATAGGCCAGTATGGTCCAGAAGGTATTGATTGAGAAGGCTGCAGCAGCAAAAAATACTACCACCGCAGCGAATGGGGCCATAATAAGCAAACTCTTATGACGTTTGAATTCGTCCTTGTCCAGATAAGTCCTAAAGATGGTGCTCCACACATGGCTCACATCTATACCTACAATTATCACCACCCAAAACCAAAGCGGAATTTCCTGCTCATGCCATGAAGCGGGTGCAAGAAAGCAAGCCAACCAACAGCCCCATACAGGTGCACCCAGCAGCCAGATATCAGTGTTTTTATTAAACAACCAAACCCGATTCTTCATTG
>JBCDHA010000326.1:0-5032 GCA_038750705.1 Bacteroidota bacterium | reverse complement strand
TCTACTTCCGGTTTGGCCACTAGCCCATCAGAGTCTTGAGCATTAGCAAAATATACCGAGCCAAACACCATCCATAGAGCTGTTAGCGCTCTGATTGTAGCATTTTTCATAGTTCGAAATTTTAGTTAGTCTTAGTGATTGAAGACGGCCGTCTAAAATTTCAATAAACCAAGGTTATTTTTTTTGAGTTATGATGTTCAATTAACTATATACTTTTGGTAATAATATAGTTATTACTCTCGGAAACGTTCCCACTTGATCACCATAAACTTATCTCCCAATTCCGTAATAAGCATGCCAGATTCGCTCAAATAATCACTGTTGGCAAATACTTCCAACAGTTCAGCGTGATTTAATATTTTGTAGGTGGGTCGGTAATCATAACGCTCAGGCGCCCTTATGTTATACTTCTTTACCCAGTTCATAACGGATACGTGACTCACACCAAGCAACCTTTCTATTTCTCGATAGCTAATGCCTTCAAGGTGTAGCTGGAGTGCCTTGATTACATAATAATCATCAATACTTTTACCTAACTTATTGACTGTAAAGAAGTAATGGCAGTTTTTGCACTTAAACCTTTGTCGGTTTTTGATCACTCCACTCTTAATGACATCCGTGGAGTTACATTTCGGGCAAGGAGGTTTATGCATAACTATAGTAAGTTAGCATATATATATTAATTTAGCAATATTTTTAAAGCAGAATACAAATCCTACTTAAGACCTTTCTTAGCTGAAAACCCAGGGATTCCGCTTTTAACGTATTTTTAGATTTTGCTCCATTGGTACCTGACCAAATTTTTTGAACCAGAAAAGGTGCTTTTATAGCGACTGAGAATAGATTTTTCTTTAAAACTGAAAACTACCCCCACTAAGAACTACCCTTAAGGGAAAGGGTACCTTAATCCTTTTCCCGCAGGAGAAGGAAAACGGTCTTCGAATTCTGGGGCATTTTATTTAAAAGCAGACCCCTGGCTGAAAAAAATAATGTTGCACAGATTAAAGAGTTCAATATGTAAGCATTTCTAATAGTACACTGGGCATTGAACTTAATCAAACACTATTTGAGGTGCCAGACGAAAATGGTAATTATAGTGTTGCAGGCGGCCAGTTTATGGCCGTAGATTATAATTTTCTTCAAACGCTCAATTTAAAATTGGTCCAAGGCCGAAATTTTGATGCAGCAACTGCGGCGGATTTTGATAATAACATCAATCATAAATGAAACGGCGGCAGAACGTTTTAATCTTGGACCTGATCCCATTGGTAGACACATCATAAGCGGCACGGATTCACTCAATAATCCTTTTAAACGTACGGTTATTGGTGTGGTTGAAGATTTCCATATGGGATCTCCTCACACATCAATTGAACCCATAGTCACTTTTGGAATTAGAGAATCTAGCAAGCTACTGATCATAAAGTCTGATGGCGACGACATTGAAAAACTAATGTCTGCAATTCAAGCTACCCATAAAGCTGTTTTGGTAGATAAACCTTTTGACTACACTTTTTTTGATCAGCACTTCGAAGTGCTTTATCAGTCCGAAAAACTTCTTTTTGATGTACTCTTTGTATTTCTGCTGGTCACTCTCATTATTACATGTGTTGGGCTTATTGGGCTTGTATCTTACAGCACTGAACAACGCAAAAGAGAAGTGGGGATTAGAAAAGTTCTTGGCAGCGACTCTTGCTCACTGCTGAGTATATTGACAAAAGAGCATATGATTATTACCTTATTGGCATTTATGACAGCAAGTATTACCAGCTGATATAGGATAAAAAATTGGTTTGAAACTTTTGCTTATCATACTTCTATAAAATGGTCAAGCTATGCACTAGTCATATGTGGATTTTTATTAATCATGTTTCTGTCATCAATCTACCAGATAGCCAGAGCTAGGACGGCTAATCCCATTAAAACAATAAGGAGTGAAAATTAAAACCAGTATTCTGCACCTACAGCAATCAAGGCGCCTAAAATAGCTACACTCAACTTTTTTAGATTAAAGCTATGATCAGTGCTACTTTCAAAAACTATTGTGGTAGAAATATGAAGAAAACTGCCACTGAGCAGCCCAAACAATATGTTAAATACACTTTGAGAAATGGAACCATCATTCACTATGTAATTACCGATTAATATTCCTAGAGGCGATGCCAGGGCGAACAGTACTAATAGTATAATTACTAGCCTTTTATTAGTTAAATAACATAAAAGAATTGTAGTAAGTGCAAATGCCGCTGGTCCTTTATGTAAGGCTATACCTAATAATAATGCGGAAGAGTCATGCTGCTCATGAATTGAACTCGGGTGCGCAAGAAGAGTACCTTCCAGTATGGCATGAATGGATAACGCAACCATTATAGGGATAACAGAAGATTTGGAATGTCTATGCGCTTTATTGTGTTTATGAATATGACCGTGCTCAGCGCCTGTACTAAAATATTCTAAGATCTGCTGAAGGAAAAATCCCAATAAAACGTAGATACCAATAAGGGTGGGATTGGCAGCACTATAAAATAACTCTGGAAGAATATGGATAATAGTAACCGCAAATAAATAAGCTCCCGCAAATACCAAGCTCAGTTTATAAAGGCCATTTTTAACATTGTTAATTCGAAAGGCCAGAAGGCCTGAAAGCAAGGCCAGAGCAAACAGAATAATAAAGCTCATATTTGAATAAGATATCGAATAAACAACTGCCGCATTTACTTCTTGAGCACAAAAATCATCCGCTCAGAATCTTCTGCCACATAGGGGCTAAATTGGTAATCTCCATAAATATTTTCCAGCAATAAACCGGCTTCTCTAAAGTAGGTAAGAAAATCGAGCCTTCTTATAGCACGCACACGCTCCTCATAATGATAGGGTTTACCTTTATCTTCGAATTCAATTTCTTTGATGATGAAATTATCATCACTCAAATATTTACGGATCTTAAATTCTATTCCCTGGATAAGCTTTATTTCTGTAGGCTTCAACGCATGAATGACGGTATATGGATTCAAAAAATCCAGCAGAAACCTTCCTCCTGCTTTTAGCGCCCCTGTCACTGCTTTAATGGCTTTAACGTTCTCCTGCTCAGTATTAAAATAGCCGAAACTTGTAAATAAATTCAAAATCACGTCGAATTCCTGTAAGGCGATTGGTTCACGCATATCCTGAACAAAGAAATGCAGGCGATCATTCTGAAATTGCTTGGCATAGGCAATGTTTTGCTCAGAAAGGTCAAAACCCGTTACGTTAAATCCTTTTTTATTTAAATATATGGAGTGTCGCCCTTTGCCGCAGGCCACATCCAGGATATGATCACTTTTTGATGGCTTCAAGACATCCGTGAGGTTGTCAATGAACCTTTCCGCCTCATAATGATCTCTGTCATGATATAAAATGTGGTAGTAAGGTGAATCGAACCACTCTCCAAACCACTCTCTTCTTTGGGGCATTTTTTTAAATAGGTCTTATGAAAGATTGGATACCGGGAGTGCTATACACATCCAAATTTCCATTGTTATCACTATATATGAGGTAGGCATCATACGCCTTGTGTTTATTTAAGAATTGGATAGTTCTTTCGAGGCCAAAAACCATAAAGGCGGTGGCCAGCGCATCCGCAGTGTGACAATCATCAGCTATAACAGACGCACTGAGTAACTCATGCTGTATGGGATAACCGCTTACAGGATCTATCGTATGCCCGTATTTGACTCCTTCAGTGACAATATAATTAAAGTAATTGCCGGATGTAGCCATACCTTTATCCTTTAAGCTAATTATACCGTAATACTGCTGCTCTAATTCTGTGGAATTCGGATCTAGAATACCCACGGTCCAAAGGGTATCTTTCCGGAGGTTTTTGCCTGCTACGGCCACCTCGCCTCCGATCTCCACAAAAGCATTAGAAATACCGTAAGACTTTAAAAGATCCATTACTACATCCACACCATAACCTTTGGCGGAGGCGCTGAAATCCAGTTGTAAGCGTACATCCTTCTTTGAAATGACCTCATCTGTTATACGAATCAGATCCAAACCTGTAAAAGATCTCAGCGAATCTACCTTTAAGCTGTCCATCTCCTCTCTGTCTTTATAGCCAAAACCCCAGGCATTAATCAGAGGTCCTATACTTGGATCATAGGCGCCATCTGTTAACTTATAAATTTCTACTCCCTTTTTAGCCGCTTCCCTGAAATAATGGAGTTTGAACTCAAACAAAGAATCGCTATTAAATCTTGATATTTCAGACCCTGGGATATAGGTATTTAGAGACTGATTGAATATTCTTAAAACGGAATCTACCTGGCTTTGAAAATCGCGCCCCTCAGCATCGAAATAAGTGACGTTATACGCTATAGGCCCCATCGTTTTACCCGAAAATTGCACAATGCTTATGGCTTTATCGCCCGCTTTACGATACTGGTAAACTATTAGTAACGCCAATAGCAATACAACGGAGTAAATGATATTTTTTGTACGGTTACTCATGCCCAAATTTTGCCGCAAAAGTAATGAATTGGGTAGGCTTATAACTAAATTAGCTTTATAATATGAGAGAGGAGTACCTGCAGGCTGACGAAGAGAATTTAAGTTCTGTGGAGCGTGAGATAGAACGTGCCCTGCGTCCACTTAATTTTGGTGATTTTACAGGGCAGCACAAGATCGTTGAAAATGTAAAAGTATTCGTGCAGGCGGCTAAGCAGCGAGGGGAACCGCTTGATCATGTTTTACTTCATGGCCCCCCGGGACTTGGAAAAACCACCCTATCACACATCATAGCTAATGAACTTGGAACCAGCATAAAAGTAACTTCGGGTCCCATTCTGGATAAACCAGGTGACCTGGCCGGTCTCCTTACTAACCTTGAGGATAATGAGGTTTTATTTATCGATGAAATCCACAGGCTGAACCCAATTGTAGAAGAGTACCTGTACTCTGCCATGGAAGATTTTAAGATTGACATTATGCTGGATTCCGGACCAAGCGCCAGGACGGTGCAGATCAGCCTGTCTCCATTTACACTTGTAGG
>JBCDHA010000325.1:0-5035 GCA_038750705.1 Bacteroidota bacterium | reverse complement strand
TTCCGAGTTAGCTGGTTTAGGTAATTACGGAGCTACAAAGGTACTCAAGGTTTCAGATGACCGTTTGAATCAAGGTGTTATACAGGCCTATGCCAGTGTTTTGAGTCAAGCCATGGCAAGCACAGGTTCAGATATTCTTATCTTAGCAAATTCAGCGCTTGGCGCTCCTGTTTCGGCAAGGGTGGCGATTAAGCAAGATGCAAGCCTCGTTTCTAACGTTACCGAATTACCTGATACCTCCAATGGTTTTAAGGTTAAACGAAGTATATATACAGGTAAAGCCTTTGCAAATGTAGAATTGACCAAGGCAAAAAAAGTCATAGCCATTAAGAAAAATGCTGCGGAAATTAAAGAAACCGGAGGTTCAGCTACAGTTGAAGCGTTCAGTCCTGAACTAACTGAACCAGATTTCGGCGTGAGCATCACCGGAGTTGACAAAGCTACTGGTGACGTATTATTACCTGAGGCCGAAATAGTGGTTTCCGGTGGCAGAGGTTTGAAAGGCCCTGAGAACTGGGGCATGATTGAAGACCTGGCACAAGAACTTGAGGCCGCTACCGGTTGCAGTAAACCGGTTTCTGATATTGGATGGCGACCGCATCATGAACACGTAGGCCAGACCGGAGTAAAGGTGAGTCCAACACTTTACATTGCTGTGGGTATTTCAGGAGCCATTCAGCATTTAGCCGGCGTGAATAGTTCTAAATATATAGTAGTAGTGAATAAAGATGAGGAAGCGCCATTTTTCAAGGCTGCCGACTATGGCATAGCCGGTGATGCATTTGATGTAATTCCTAAGTTGACAGAAGCGTTGAAAGCGGCGAGATAAATATTCTACGTGGATAAAATAAAACTAGAAATACTTGGGCTGTCATCAAGCCAGTCACAATCAGGATCATTTGCTCTTGTATTGGGTGAGACTGAAGGGAATAGGCGTTTGCCAATAATAATTGGTATGTTCGAGGCTCAAGCCATTGCTATAGAGATTGAAAAGATCATTCCTAACCGACCTATGACCCATGATCTTTTCAAATCATTCGCCCACAGCTTTGATTATAAAGTTGAGGAAATAATTATATCGGATTTAAAGGAAGGTGTTTTCTTTGCCAAAATTGTCTGCTCAAACGGAGGAAGATCCATTGATATCGATGCCAGGCCCTCTGATGCCATAGCCATTGGGTTGCGCTTTGAGGCGCCTATTTTTACTCATGAAGCTATTTTAGCCGAGGCGGGGATAGTGCTTACCGATGAAAATGATGACGATATTACTGAGCTGAAAGGAGATATAAAAGGTGAGGCAAAAGGTGAGAGCGCCAAAACTGATGAACTCAAAGATCAATCCGTAGATAGCCTTAAGGAATTGCTCAATGAAGCCATTGAAAATGAAGACTATGAACGGGCAGCTAAAATTAGGGACGAGCTAGGTAAGCGTAACTAGCGCTCTCTAATGGACTATCTTAGGGCACTTATCGGGTTGGTTTCCTTGGTGGGTATTGCGTATCTCTTTTCAGGAAATAAAAAGAAGATTGACTGGAGATTAGTAGGAATAGGCCTTTTGCTCCAACTTGTTTTTGCTCTCCTGATCACCAAAGTTGCATTAGTAGCGGATGGTTTTGACTGGATCAGTGCCAAGTTCGTTAAATTTCTAAGTTTCTCTACGGATGGCGCCAAATTCTTGTTTGGTGATCTTGCCACCGACAAATTAGGTTTCATATTTGCCTTCCAGGTTCTCCCAACGGTTATTTTCTTTTCTACCGTTTCTGCCGGACTTTATTATTTAGGCGTTCTTCAAAAGATAGTTTTTGGCATTGCATGGATTATGGCCAGGACTATGCGCCTTAGTGGAGCGGAGAGCCTCTCAGCGGCCGGTAATATATTTCTAGGACAGACCGAAGCCCCGCTTTTAGTACGTCCGTTCGTCAAAAACATGACCAAGTCGGAGCTCATGTGTTTGATGACCGGAGGTATGGCTACTATCGCAGGAGGGGTGTTAGCAGGTTATGTGGCCTTTTTAGGGGGTGATGACCCTGCCGAGCGTGCAAAATACGCGGCTTATCTCTTGAGTGCATCTATTATGAACGCACCGGCGGCTATCGTTTTATCAAAAATCATCATCCCGGAAACAAAGTCTGAAGAAATTGATTCTGAGCTTAAAGTGTCTGCCGATACGCTTGGAGTCAACCTTATTGATGCCATGGCAACCGGCGCTTCAGATGGGCTCAAACTGGCTTTGAACATAGGTGCAATGCTTTTGGCGTTTATTGCAGTTATTTTTGCTCTAAATTGGGTTTTGATGGATGGTATTGGCTCATGGACCGGGCTTAATGCTTATGTACATGAAAGCACCAATGGTGTATTTAAGGGTTTTTCTTTGGAATATATTTTAGGGCAGCTGTTTAGAGTATTTGCCTTTCTGATCGGTGTGGACTGGCACGAAGCATTGCGTGTGGGCAGCCTTCTCGGACAGAAAATGGTGATCAATGAATTCGTGGCTTACCTAAGCCTTTCCGACTTTAAACAGGCTGGAGTACTCAGTGAAAAAGCCATTGTTATTTCTACTTATGCCCTTTGCGGTTTTGCTAATTTCAGCTCCATTGCCATACAGATTGGTGGTATTGGAGGTATGGCTCCCAGTCGTCAAAGTGATCTTTCCAGGCTCGGGTTTAGAGCCTTATTAGCGGCTACTTTAGCCACTATGATGACCGCTACTTTTGCTGGGGCGTTGTTTGGCTGATGAAAGTTTATCTACAATTCGGACTAATAATATTGGGAGGAATATTTTTTGTGGCCTTTTTGTCCGTCCCCAATTTAACTCTTCTTATACTTTCCGTTGCCTTTGGTGCAATAGGCTGGTTTTGGTTTAAGAGCGAAACTGATAAAGCGGTGGAAGAAATTGAGGAGGACGAGTTGCAAACCAAGCGAGTGTTAATGGAGAACGGCCACAGAATTAAAGTGGATTTGAAGAAGACCATTTTAAAATCTAATAGCTACGTTGTCCAAGTGTATGTTAAAGACAAAAGAAAGACGAGCTATATCCAAGCGAACAGTGCGAAAACAGCTGACGTATATCAATCGAGAATAGGAGTTGAAATTGGGGATTCAGAGATTATTTATTGGAGTCCAATAATAGACAACGATGAAACTACAATTCGAATGAAAATGGCGCTACAAGAATTTACTTGGCTTTATATTGACAAAGAAGATCCCGAGGTGTTTTATTTTGATATTTCGTTCTTGGAATAATAGCTTGGTACTGGTCAATAACACTGCCCATGGTCTTTAACAACAAAGTATCGATTACCTTCCAAAAAGGTTTTTTGATTCTCATAGCTTAATGTGTAGACTCGTTCCTCACCATTAGAAAATTTGAGATTAAGGGTACTATTACCAACGGCATCCCATTTGATTTCCCAAACTCCACGGCCATCATCGCTACTATTGGTGCTACCAAATCCACCTCCGGTATCAAATGACATATCGGAAGAGGAGTAATAAGAGAATTGGTTATTCGAGCACAAAAGTATTTCGCGCTTGGTACTGTAGCTGCTGTACGTACTGTACCCACCATAAGAAGGGCCACTGTCATAGTTCGAATTCATATACACGAGTTTTGATCCTCGCAACCAGTCTTTCCATTCTTTGTTTTTAGCCGGTTCTTTTGGGGCTCTAAATTGCAAGTTGGAGGCGATTTCTTGCGCTAAGTTTTTATACTGTGATGAATAATTAGCATTATCGGTGGTAGCAACAATGGTAAGACCATTTCCAAATGGATTGACCACTCCGACCATGTAGGCTTTAACTTGTGTTCCGTTCATTAGGCCTGAAAACTCGGCACCAATGCCTTCCGCCCCGAACTTTTCTAAAGCGCCCGAAAGGTTTAGGTATATGCCCTCTTCTTGTATGCCCATACGGGCTCGTTGCTCAAGCTCTTGTATGGTCTTTGAATCATGCGGGATCAGAGCTATTAGTCCGGGTTGAGTATTAGAACCCATCAAATAAGACTCTTCTCCCTCTTGCCCCAGCCAGCCGCTGGGGATCGTGAATTTAATCCCTAGGTAGGGGTATTCAACAGTCCCTGTTTGTTGGGATAAAGCTAGAATTGGTAGAAATAGAGTTAAAAATAGAAATGTTTTTTTCATGACTACAATCAAAGCTTCATTCAAGATAATAAAATAAAGCATACCATACATCAATCAAATCTTTTGTATCAAGTGCGAAATACTGTGTTATTCAAGCCACGGAGATATAGCCATAATGTTCAAGTTCTTCTGGCTGATGCACTTCTTTAAGATTCCCATCATAAAGGAGATAACGCTTATTTGCTGTTGACCATACCGTTTGATATTGATGATCAGTGAGTATGATACCCTTTTTCTTAGATTGCCTTTCAATATGTGGTATAAGTTTCTCTACCAGAATCGGAGATAAATAAGAGAAGGGTTCATCCATTAGAACGTAATTTGAGCTGGAGTAGAGAAGCGTTAAAAGTTCAACCATTTTCTTCATTCCTCCTGAAAGATTGCCAATTTTCACATACTGGTTTGATCGTAGTTCTTCCAACTCCATTAAATGATCTGTACTAGCTTCCAGTTGAAATATTTTTATTAGATCATTGAAAGTAAGGTAGTTCATGAACAAGCCATCCTGCGGAATGAAGTTAACGGCATCTTTGACCCTAAAAAGCTGCTTTGTATATCTACCATTGTATCTTACCGATTGATGCTGGGCCTTAAGCGTACCAAATATGATTTTCATCAAACTTGACTTTCCAGATCCATTTCTTCCTAGTATTCCTACAATGTCTCCAGGCTCACACTTTAAATGAATATTGGATAAGAGGGATCTTCCTCCAAAGGTCAACTGAATACTATCAACTTCAAGAGAGCTCATGTGGAGAAAATAGTTTTGATTAGGACCAAGATCACCAGAGTCAGCGCTCCATCTATCGATACTACGATCACTCCGAGATTGCGCTTGTTTAAACCAAGGTTATGATAGAAGTAGAGGTGCTTTTTATTGTACCAATAGTAGCTTA
>JBCDHA010000324.1:0-5046 GCA_038750705.1 Bacteroidota bacterium | reverse complement strand
ACCGGTTACGGGTGTGAAGATATATTTCTCAGCGAATGGGTTTACAAAAAATCGGCAGAACTGCTGCTGGAAATATGTGAATATACTTCTGACATTGCCATAATAGTAGGGCTTCCCTTCCAACATGACGGTAAATTTTACAACTGTTGTGCTTTTATACATGATAAAAATATAAAAGGCATTTATGCCAAACAAAATATGGCCAGGGACGGTGTACATTACGAACCTCGCTGGTTTATTCCCTGGAAAAGAGATATCCTACAACAAATTGCGATTGGAAAACAAAAGACTTTAATAGGTGACCTCATTGTTGAGCATAAAGGCGTAAAAATAGGTTTTGAGATTTGTGAAGATGCCTGGCGAAAGGATCGCCCTGCCTGCCATTTAGTAAAGAAGGACATTGATCTCATAGTTAATCCGAGTGCCAGCCACTTTGCCTTTGGAAAAACACTGGATCGTGAGGAGCTAGTGGTAAGTAGTTCAAAGAAATTTAATTGCACATATCTCTACGCCAATTTGCTTGGCAACGAAGCTGGGCGCATGATTTACGATGGAGAAATCATGATTGCCAAAGAAGGACAGCTATTGGCAAGAAACAAATGGCTTTCGTTCCAGGATATTGCTATTATAGGTGCAGATGTAAACTTTACTAAAGGTACAGTGAGTACAGCTGTACCAAAAGAGTTTACCCGGAACAAATTTCACGAATTTACCCAGGCCAGTGCCTTAGCACTCTTTGATTATCTTAGAAAAAGTAAAGCAAAAGGCTTTGTTCTTTCACTTAGTGGTGGAGCGGACTCATCATCCATTGCAGTGTTAGTTGCTGAGATGGTAAAGCGTGGTAGTAATGAATTAGGTCTGGCTGGTTTTAAGGAAAAACTTGGCCTCGCTGAAATCAAAGAAGCGCTCAATGAAAAAGAAATTATCAAACAGTTGTTGACATGCGCCTATCAGCGTACCGTTAACTCCTCTCATGACACCTATAGATCCGCTAGCTGCCTGGCAAAAGAAATTGGCGCTACGTTTTATTCCTGGAATATTGACGATGAAGTACATTCTTATTCATCAAAGATTAAATCTGCCTTACAGCGTGATCTAAGTTGGAAACAAGATGATATAGCTTTGCAGAATATTCAGGCCAGAAGCAGGTCGCCAATTATTTGGATGTTAGCCAATATTAATAACGCTTTGCTTCTCACAACATCTAACCGAAGCGAGGGTGATGTGGGTTATACAACTATGGACGGCGATACCAGCGGTAGTTTAGCGCCAATAGCCGCTGTGGACAAGCACTTTATAAGAGAATGGTTAAAATGGGCCGAGAAAGATCTTGGATATAAATCATTAAGGCATGTGAATAATCTTCAGCCAAGTGCAGAATTGAGACCGTTGGAAAACACACAAACTGATGAAGATGACCTAATGCCTTATCATATTATGGTGGAGATCGAAACGCTCGCTATCCGGGACCATAAGTCTCCATTAGAAGTCTACAGGGCATTGGAACCCAAAACGCTTGAAGCGAATGAAAAGTTGAAGCTTCACATAAAAAAGTTCTATCAGCTTTGGAGTAGAAACCAATGGAAAAGGGAGCGAATAGCGCCCGCTTTTCACCTGGATACCTTTAACGTGGACCCGCGCACCTGGTGCAGGTTTCCTATTCTTTCCAGTGGTTTTTCCGAAGAGCTTTCTCAGCTTGATAAGCTTTAATATCTATTCAATAAGTAGCCAGTAATTTCCTTAAGTTTGCCACATGGATTTGATGAGTTTTATTATTTGGAGTGCCGACCCTGACATGTTTATTTTCCCGGATTGGGTGCCTTGGATAGCAGGACGACCTGTTAGATGGTATGGTTTACTTTTCGCTTTAGGTTTTTTAATTAGCCAGCAAATCATGTTTTACATTTACCGTAAAGAAGGTAAACCTGAGAAGGACGTAGAAACACTAACCGTATTTATGGTTATTGCCACCATTTTAGGAGCCAGGTTAGGCCATGTGTTTTTCTATGAACCGGATAAGTATCTGTCAAACCCAATTGATATAATTAAAATCTGGGAAGGTGGACTCGCCAGTCACGGTGCAGCATTTGGAATTTTATTTGCCCTTTGGTTATATACAAGATATGATGTAACCATTAAGTTCTTCTTTTTTCTTCCTTCAGGTTTAAAAATAAAAAGAGTTAAAAGGCCTAATCAAAACTGGCTTCAAGTAGTTGATCGCATTGTGATCGTTGTTGCCCTAACAGGCTGCCTGATTAGAATGGGTAACTTCATGAACTCGGAGATTTATGGCGTACCTACCGAATCCAATTACGGCGTAGTTTTTGCCAAGAATATAGAAAAGCCTCCATTCATAGCAGATACCAGTCCTATTGAAGAAATAGAAGTGGAAAAAGATGATACAAGAGAAATTTCAGAAGGCAAGGTTCCGCTTCTTATTAATATCAAATTCAAAAATCAGCCCGAGATTCTGAATGAGGAAAGTCTGGAAAGATACCTTAAAGGCAGGTTTGCTGGTTTGTTAAACGGCGGGCGTCCCTACATTAACGATCACATTACGGCTCCGGCTGACATCAAGTACAAATTAACCAAAGAAGCTGATGGCAGTTATTTCGCTTCCGTTCAAGCACAGGGAATATCAAGATACCCCACCCAGTTGTATGAAGCATCAACATCATTACTAATATTCGTATTACTTTATTTTCTCTGGACCAGAACTAAAATCAAAACCCCGGATGGGCTTCTTCTGGGTTTATTCCTCATTTTGCTCTTTGGGCTCCGTTTTGTTCATGAATTATTTAAAGAAAACCAAGTGGCATTTGAAGATGACCTTACCTACAACATGGGTCAAATATTAAGTATACCTCTAATACTGGCCGGAGTATTTATTTTTATCAGATCACTAACCTTAAGTAAAAATTAAATTTGATTTGACGTGAACGGTTTTATGCTTAATATTAGTGCCCTTATTTGTTAAAAATGGCGTAGGCAGAAGATGTTGGTGGTATTTTTCTCTTTGTTTTCACTTTTCTCCCAACCACCTCAGAAACAAGATGCCATAACTACAACAACACCGGATAAGAATGTGGTAAGCGCCGATACCACTGAACGTAACGTTCTTATTGACAACATTTTTATTATCGGAAATAAGGTGACCAAACCCAGGATCATCCTGAGAGAGGTGGACGTGGAGATTGGGAAAAGCTACCGCTACGATAAACTTCAAGACCTATTAAAAGTAGATAGAAACAAGATTCAAAATCTCAGGCTCTTTAATTCTGTGGAAATCTCCATTCTTGACCTATCCCAAGAGAAAGTGGATATAGTTATAGTCGTTAAAGAGCGATGGTATACTTTTCCATCCCCTATTTTTGACCTGGCAGATAGAAACTTCAATGATTGGTTACAGAACCGTGATGGCAGTTTTAGCAGAACAAACTTTGGAATAAAACTTAACAGGAGCAATTTCCGAGGTCGTAATGAAGAGCTCAGGTTAACACTGCAGTTTGGATTTACACGAAAGTTTAACCTGGTGTATAGAATACCTTATATTGATCAAAATCAACGTCACGGCATCTCATTCCAGCTTGATTATTCTGAAAACAATAATATTGCTTTTCAAACTGAGGATCATATACAGTCCTTTTACGACGCTGATGAATTATTGAGAACAGAACAGACCTATGGCATAGGCTACTCCTTTAGAAACTCATTTTATATATTTCATCGGCTTAATCTGAATTTTAATTATAATACGGTAAGCGATACTGTAGCTATTATTAACCCCGAATACTATGAAAATAGCAACACCTCCCAAAGGTATTTTACATTACGCTATGGCTTTACATATGATAAACGCGATTTTAATCCTTATCCACTGAAAGGGCATCGTTTCGATGTAGATATACGCAAGCGGGGCCTGGGTCTGTTTAACGATTTAAATCTCTGGGAAACTAAATTTGCATTGTCACAACACTATGACCTTGGGAAGAAGTTCTTTTTTTCGAATTACACCTCTATCTCACTCACCTTCCCTTCAGATCAACCCTATTCAAATTTTAATGCCCTGGGATTCAAAAAAGATGTTGTCCGAGGTTATGAACTATATCTAATAGAAGGGCCAAGGTTCGGTCTAAGCAGAAGTACACTTAAGAGGCGGATTTTATCCACCAAAAAAAGAGTAGGTCTTATTCCTCTTGAGCAGTTTCGGGAAATCCCATTAGATATTTATATAAAGACGTATTTTGATATGGGATATGTACAAAATTATGATAACTACCAGATAAGCAGCCGCCTGGCTGATCGATACATTTTCGGAACTGGCCTTGGAGTTGATTTTGTCACTTACTACGACACCGTAATTCGATTTGAGTATTCTGTTAATAGAGAAAACGAAGGCGGACTCTTTTTTCACTTGAAAAAGGAGTTTTAGTATTTCCATGACTTTTTCTTCCCTCTCTTAGTTACTCGAAACCACTCTCCCACCCTTTCTCCGTTTAAATACTCTCCCTCAAATTCAAGCTTTCCATCTACAGAATAGAAAAACCACTTGCCGGTTTCCTTTCCTGATTTATAAGATCCTTTCTGAATCACTATACCTTTATTGTTATAGTAAATCCATTCCCCATCTATCAAGCCATCTATGTAATTGACCTGACGTTTTAATTGATCATTTTCATGATAAAATTTCCAAAGACCTGAATAAAGACTGTTTCGATAAACTCCCGATTTTTCAATTTGCCCATTTTGATGGTAATATGTTGCCAGACCCTCAAGGCTACCATTTTGCCAATACTCGCCACCAATTAAATTACCTTCAAAACCAAAGTATTTGACGTTACCATGAAGTTGATCCCGCCTGTAGTGCTCAATACTACTGATCTGACCAGAGGGATAGTAAAAAGTCCACTTCCCTTCCCTTAGATTGTTCTCCCAGAGACCATCTGCCTTGATAGCTCCATTATCATAGTAAAGCTGACCAAAAAGTTTACCAACTGCTGTGAGTATAATTATTATCAATAATTTAAATATTATATATATTTTTTT
>JBCDHA010000323.1:0-5051 GCA_038750705.1 Bacteroidota bacterium | reverse complement strand
GACCAAGATTCCGATTTGGTAGTACCGAAAGAGTACTTCACCTGGACATTAACTTTCAATGTTGGTCTTGGCGCCTTTTTGATCTACTGGTGGATGAGCCAAGGTTATGCTGAGTATCCATGGTTTGACGCTCATGGTAACTGGAACCTTTTTGATGTTTACAGTAATGCTTCTGTGGTTACCCAATGGGTGTTAGTATTGGTAATAGGTGTTATAGCGAATAAGTATCTTTATAGAACCTTTGTGAAAAACAAGGCATGAGCGGCTCGGTAATTTTATCCATGATTCTTATCCTTGGCCTTGTGGTTGGAGGATTCATCTTTTTTTTGCTCAAAGCGATTAAAAGGGAAAAAGAGAAGCGTTAATCCCTTAATTGCTTAGCCAACAGAGCTATTCCTTCATCCAGTGATCTTGGCTTGAATCCTAGCTCCGATATGGCTTTCTGAATTTTAAAACCTGTTTTTAGCGGTCTTTCGGCCGGCTGCCTGAAATTAGAAGCATTAGCTCTTTCTATCAGTGATTCGTCCAGCGAAAAGAATTTAGCTGTCTTCTTTGCGATATCATAGGGTGTTAAATAATCAGAACCACTGATGTGAAAAATTCCGAAGGCTTTTTTCTCAGCAATTCGTATGGAGCCCGATGCCAAATCTTCGGCCAGGGTTGGCGTTCTCCACTGATCATCTACTACTTTTATAGGCTTGCCTTGTTCCAGGTTATTTTTAACCCACAAAATAATATTGGACCGGCTTATATCATTAGAAATACCATACACTAAAACTGTTCTTACAATGCTCCATGGAGTTTTACTTCTTCTGACAATGTCTTCCGCTGCTAATTTAGATTTACCATAAAAATTTACAGGGTTTGGAGCCGCAGTTTCATCAAGCGGTCCTTCCGTACCATCAAAAACGAAATCAGTGGATAGCTGGATAATATGCGCATTGATTAATTCACATGCTTGTACCAAGTACTGGACGGAAGTCACATTTTGAGACCAGCATTCCTCTTGGTTAAGTTCACAATCATCAACCCGGGTCATTGCGGCTGTATTAATAACACAGTCAGGTTTGTACTTTTCTATTACCGCTTTTACCCGATCTGATTGAGTGATATCCAAGCTTTCATAAGTGAAGCCATGCCAGAAAGGTGGTAGTCCCGATTTTCCTCTTGACGTTGCAATTAATGTAACCTCCGGGTCTTCCTTAAGAATTCCGACCACTTTTTGCCCTAAGAGGCCATTGCTCCCGGTCAGCAGTATGGTCAACTATTTTTCAGCTGGATATTGATACCCATATAGTTTTGTGATCTTATTCTTTGGCAGTTCTTCCACTTCCATGGTCATCATTATATTCTCATTCGGCCTATCGCGTCTGTCAGTAGGTTGTTCAGCTATTTTATCTATGATATCGAGCCCGTCAATGACTTCACCGAACACGGTGTACTCATCGTCTAAGTGGGGTGTGCCACCTACGGTAGTGTAGGCTTCTAAGCGCTCGGGAGCGATGGGCTTATCCAGATTCACCTGCATGACATCTGCAAAGTAACCTTTCATTTCATTGATTTTCTTTCCATAAGCCTCCGGACCATCGTTTTGATAGATGTTCATAAGTATTTGTCTTACAGAATCCTGGTCACCGCGGGCCATGCATTGCTGTACGGCACGATTGAGCTTGTTCTGGTCAGTTGTCAATTCATCCTTTGTCCAGGTTTTACCTTGTACAATGTAAAATTGACTGCCGCTACTTTCTTTTTCAGGATTGACCGAATCTCCTTGTCTAGCAGCAGATAAGGAGCCTTTTACATGGAATAGATCCTGATTGAATTCTGCCGGGAGGGTATAACCGGGTCCTCCATTGCCAAGCGGCGTGCCGGGCAGCGTATTTTTTGAGTTAGGGTCTCCCCCTTGTATCATGAAATCTTTTATCACTCTGTGGAACAGGGTACTGTCAAAATAGCCCTCTCTGGCCAGCTTAACAAAGTTTTCCTTGTGCTGTGGCGTTTCATCATAAAGAATGGCTTTCATATCGCCATACTCTGTTTTTATGGTAACCAGATAATCTTTGTCTGTAGCGCAGGAAGCGGCCAAAAGAGTAATTAGTGTTGAAAGTATAATGGTGTGTAGTTTTTTCATAATGCTATTAGCAGTTGGAAACAGGTGCTTTAAGTAGGAAGTTTATTTTTAATTTATACTTTTCCTGAAGGCAATTATCATGTTCATTAGATCAAAAGAATCTTTTGTATAATTGATTGAAAACTTCGGCACTAATATATGATCTGTTCTTGGCTTTGTGAAGGCATGTAATAACTTCTGCCAATGACCTGATTGAATATCTCATAAATTTTCTGAATTCAATTGATGATTGTTTAATAAACAGTACCCAACTCCACCTACAATGCAGCTTTGATCTTCTCCAAAATTTCTCTGCCGCCCACTTCAAGAACGTGCTTAGCCAGTTGAGATCCAATTGACTTATGATTGTGCATATCACCTAAAACCTCTTTTTCAATAAGTTCATCACCATCCAAGCTCACAATCCCCCCTTTGATTTTGATTTTATCTCCTTCTAATGCTGCTAATCCGTAAACCGGAATGCTGCACCCTCCTTGAAGTTCCTTTAAAAAAGCACGCTCGCATAGAAGACGTATTTCTGTCTCTTTATGATTAACAGCCGATCTAATCCTTGATTTTTTTTCCGGATCGAGATGCACGGAACATTCAATGGCCACGCTGCCCTGACCTACCGCCGGGGTAAATGATTCTAAGTCTAATTCCTGAACGATTAAATTCGAATAGCCCATTCGATGCATTCCCGCATAAGCAAGCATCAAAGCATCACATGCTCCATCTTTCATTTTCGCTATCCGGGTTTGCAAGTTACCTCGCACAGCAACAGTTTTCACTTCCGGATAAAAACGTTTTAGCAGCGCCACCCTCCGGGTAGAGGAGGTGCCAATGACCATGGGCTTATTCTCAAGTCTGAATGATGAATTTTCGCTAACCAATACATCATTCACTTTTTCCCGTTCGCTAAACGCAATAAGCTCAAAGCCTTCTGGTAACTCTGATTGCATATCTTTTGCACTGTGCACGGCAATGTCGATGTTTCTCTCGGCAAGCTGATCTTCTATCTCTTCGGTAAAAACACCTTTACTGCCAATTTTGGAAATGGAAACATCCAGTATTTTATCTCCCTGTGTTTCTATGGTTACAATTTCGGGAGTCATGCCCTTGGCCTGAAGCCGGTCAGCTACATAGTGGGCTTGCCAAAGTGCAAGCTTACTTCCTCGCGTGCCTATCCTTACTACATCCATTATTTTATGATCATTGAAATTTGAAGAGACAGGTCCAAAAACATCATCTTGGCTGAGGCATTTCGCTCCAGGTGATAATGGGCTTCATTTAACTTTTCAGAGATGGCCGTTACTTTGTCAGCATTCATCACCTTACTGAAATTTTCAAGGAACTTTCCCTCTTCACCACTCACGCGGGCCAGGGCCGGAATGGTATTTCTTATAAGCGACTCTCGCAGCATATTGATAGCATAGAGCAAAAGACTTTTTTGAGCCACTTTATTCATAGTATGGAAACTATCAGCACGTTTCACCATGCTCGTAAAATCTCGTTTAAAGCAATCACGCATCCAGTCGGCAAATAACTGATGGTTATCGTCTTCTACACTGTTCATGAATCGGAGGGCTGCCTGCAAGTCTCCATCGGCCAAATGGGCAAGTTGCCTGGCCCTGGTTTCCTCAACTCCGTGTTTATCGATCAAACTTTGCCTAAGCTCCTGATCTGTGAATTGCGGGATAGTAACCATCTGGGTTCTTGACAGAATAGTCGTTAACAGTTTTTCATGGTCATTAGAAACCAGTAGAAATACCGTTTTTTCCGGTGGCTCTTCCAGTATTTTCAAGATGCCATTTGCGGCTGAAGGGTGCATGAATTCCGGCAGCCAAATAACCATCACCTTGTACTCGGCTTCAAAGGCTTTTAATGATAAGTTTTTTATTATCTGTCTGCT
This sequence comes from Bacteroidota bacterium, assembly GCA_038750705.1. Lineage (GTDB taxonomy): Bacteria > Bacteroidota > Bacteroidia > Cytophagales > Cyclobacteriaceae > Fulvivirga. The sequence continues at coordinate 1,029 of JBCDHA010000323.1, read as the reverse complement.
TTCCTCCTTTGAGATGTTGGCTTGTTTATCTTCTCCCCCAAAAACTGAAGCCCATTGATTTATGCCCCCAAAGGGTGAGTCAAGAAGGAATGAGCGCCATTCCTTAAGAAAGTTTGTGGAGACCACGTCTTTGCCGGTTATATTCTTTGTAGAGCTCACAGGAAAAACAAAATGGACATCCGGGTGAATATACTTGTCCATTTTTATGCATGATGCGCAGGTACCACATGAATCGTTTTCAGAAGGGTTTTCACAGTTTAAAAATGTAGCATAGGCTAAAGCCATTGGTAAATTAGGACTTCCCTGCTTGCCCATAAATAACTGTGCATGAGGTATATGTCCACCATTTACAGCTTGAATCAGCTTATTCTGGATACCTTCTAAACCTCCTATAGCGCTAAACCTCATGACTTCCAAATACGATGCTCAGTAGTTTGATTGAATACGGTTTCCAGGATGTTTTTCTCAGCATCATCAAAAACTACTTTCCTGCGTTGCATTACTTTTTCTGCTACTGTAAATACTTTTCTTAATTGATAAGTGGAAAACCCGCCGGCGCCACCCCAGGCAAAGGACGGAACGAAATTTCTCTGGTACCCTTAACCGAAAATATTTGAAGAAACTCCAACGACCGTTCCTGTATTAAACATCGTGTTAATACCTGCTTTGGAATGATCACCCATGATTAAACCACAGAACATTTCCCCGCTATTAACGAAACCGGGTTTATTGTAATCCCATAGTTTTACATCACCGTAGTCATTTTTGAGATTGGAGGTATTGGTGTCTGCTCCCAGGTTACACCACTCTCCTAACACAGAGTTACCTAAAAAACCGTCGTGACCTTTATTTGAATACCCGAAAATAACGGAGTTACTTATTTCCCCACCCACTTTTGAATACGGGCCCACCGTGGAGTCTCCCCTCATTTTTGCACCCATGTTAACCACCGAACCCTTACAGAAGGCATGCGAACCATGTATAATGGCGCCTTCCTGAATATCCACATTCTTGCCAATATAAACGGGT
>JBCDHA010000322.1:0-5081 GCA_038750705.1 Bacteroidota bacterium | reverse complement strand
ACCGATCAGCCCGGGCAGCGGTATTCACTTTCAATCCCTTCGGCAGGCACTTATAAAGTAAAGGTAACCGCTCCTAACTATATAGCTTACCAGGAAGATCTTGAAGTGTTTAGTGCAGAACTTAAGCTTTTGCAAAAAGACTTTACTCTTCAGGAAATTGAAGTCGGTGCCAGAGTAAACCTGGATAATGTGTTATTTGAGCAGTCTAAGCCAATAATTGTTCCAAGCTCCTATGAGCAATTAAATCAGGTAGTGGCATTGCTCAGAGAAAATCCATCTATTAAAATCAGGCTTGAAGGACATACGGATAACAGGGGAGATGCAAAACAGAACCTAAAACTTTCTAAAGAGCGTGTTGAAGCCGTAAAAGCGTATTTAGTTAAGCGTGGTGTAGCTAAGAAAAGGGTAAGTGGTAAAGGTTTTGGAGGAACTAAGCCAATTGCTGATAATTCCAAGCTAGAAACACGTAAATTAAACAGACGTGTTGAGTTTATAATTTTAAAAGACTAAAAGCTGCTAAATACCGGTTTTGTAAGAATCGCTTACTATTTTCTCGCGGACTTAATTTATGGGTAATGAGAACATACATTGTGGTTTGCCTTTTATTTTGTTTTTTCAAATTACCACTCTGTGGCCAGGGTAGTAATGATGATCATATCAATTATATCCGCAAGGTTTTTAAGGAGACCAACCAAATATGTGAAACTATTTCACCCGCCTACTACCGGTCCGATACGCTTGATCCAAAAGGCCCGGTAGAATTTAGGGAGTGGGAGTACAACAATGATGTAATAAGGTTTCAACTGACCGAGTATCGAGGTGAAGATAAGCAGGTAAGCGACTTTTATTTCAGCGAGGGAGGTTTGATATTCGCGTTTACGCGTGATTTTCTGAGAGATGAATTTGGAACTCCTTATGTTCGTGAGAATCGGTACTATTTTAAAGATGAGGATACTATGATTCGCTGGCTTGACGAAGATAAAAAGGAGGTAAACCCTAACAGTTCTGTTTTCTACCAACGAGGTGCTGGCATTTGGTCTGCCATGAACTGGTCCGGTGAGGCTTTTTTTATGTTAGGCGGAAGTGAGAAAAAAGTATCGAATTTTAAAGACGACCTTACCATCCACTCTGATAGCTTTAATGGAATTGCGCTGGGTAGACCGGTAAGCGATTTTTTTGGCCAGCTAAAAAAAGGAATGTTGGAAACAGGTGAAGGGAACTTTAAGGTTTACTACATACAATCGAGCAGCGGCGAAGAGTTAGGGTACCTTTTAGAAGACGAAAAAGATCAAAGCATAGAAGCCATTGTAGTTACCTCATCTCTTGGTTCAACTCAAAAGGGTATTATGGTGGGCTTTACCTATGAGCAATTGCAAGGCGCATTTCCTGAAGTGAAAATGGTCCGCTCTGAAATAGAAGGCCGACTTTCTGCAAGCTCGGGAAATTTTACTTTTTTCTTTGACGGTTATGAAGTAAATTATCCTGGCAAAATCAATGCAATAATTATTGGTCGTTAGTTTCCTGAACTTGTCAAAAATCTCATCAATGCTAATCGCTAACGCTAACGGTTTAAAATTTGAATCGTCAATGTAGAGCCAAGTTAGATTACCCAAATTTTTTATAATTCAAAGTAACTAGCTACATTGTATATGACATTGAACTTTAATCCGATCAATAAACTAACCAATATCAAACGGACCAAGACTTTTTTAACCTAAGAGGGTGGTACTATGTGCCACTCAGTTGTTTTATATCTGTAAAAACTAATATTTTATGAATTTTCGATACTTACAATTGTTTACCTGCTGTATAGCATTTTTCTTATTTGCATGTGGCGATGATGACGACGCATCTGCTCCCGAAAACAACAATCCCGGCTCATTTACGGTGAGTGTTTCAGATATAACTTCCAATACTGCCACTATTAGCTGGACAGCCTCGGTGGATCCGGATGGTGACGACGTTACTTATAGCGTTACTATAGAAGACCAACTGCTGGTTTCAGATATCATAGTAACAAGTGTTGATGTTACCGGCTTAGAAGAAGGTATTACTTATAATGGCGTTGTTACGGCAAGTGACGGTAATAACGGTGAAGCTACAGCATCATTTAGTTTTACGACTACGGAAAGCGTAAATCAAAACCCTGGTTCTTTTACTGTTGCTGTCAGCAATATTACTACTACCGGTGCTGAGCTTACCTGGGATGCTGCCGTGGATCCCGATGGTGATGATGTTACCTACAAGGTTATGCTTGCAGGTTCCGAGATTACCAGTGGTGAAACGGGTCTGACTTTCAATTTAACCTCGTTAACTGCTGATACAGAATATCAGGGCAGAGTAATTGCTGAAGACGGTAACGGTGGAAGCAGTGAAGCCACGTTTGCCTTTAAAACGGAAGCGGGTGATGCAGCTACGTGTACCAATGACAACTCGACCGATCAGAATAATAGAAATTGTGATATGGGCCCTGACGCCAATACCTACGATGACGCAACGGTAAACGGCGCCGGCGATAGAGAGGTAGTCACTAATGGCATACCCACACACGAGTACGGAATTCAAATTCCTGATATGGTTTCAGATCTTGATAACAGCACAAAAACATATCGATTTGACAATACTCCAGCTAAAGAAAGTTCAGTCACTAGTATTATAAAAAGCGATGGAATGCCGGATTGGAGGTTTGGCGTGGCTAAAAACGGTGTTGCTATCGATCCCGCTCCGGCAACTCCATTTATTTTCGTAAATACCAATACAGGAGAATTTAATTGGGATTGGGTTTTCGAACCTAATAATAACATGAATGCGGTAGGGCTGGACTGCGCCATTGCCCATGTGCAACCTGATGGTCTTTACCACTACCATGGAGATATGGCAATATATGCAGAGCAGTTATCTGCGGGTATCAGCACCGGCACACCTCCGGCAACCCCTGTTCAAATAGGCTGGGCGGCAGATGGATTTCCGATTCTGTATTATTACGGGCCCACCGCTGACGGAAGCGGTGTTGAACTACTCGCGTCAAGTTATAGTTTGAAAGATGGAGAAAGACCAGGAGATGGAATTAGTGAGCCTTGCGGTACCTATAACGGTAAATATACCAACGACTATGAATTTGTAAACGGGGCAGGAGATCTTGATGAATGCAATGGGATTGATCGTAGCATAACACTTTCTACAGGCACCTACACTTATTTCTATGTGATAACGGCAGAATTCCCTGTTATTTCAAGATGTTTGGTTGGTAGCCCCAGCATGTCTTTTAAAATTGGCGGCTAGTTATTTATAGTGAAACAGGGAGGTAGAGTCAAATTCTATCTCCTTGTTTTAATTCTTAATAAAAATTGTTCTGAAGGTTTCGTAATTGGTGAAGGTTGAGGTATTTGTTTCTAATATTGATTTTAGCGTTGAACAAACCCGGGTATGGCCATGATATTAAAATGGCTATATTCGAGATATCTAGGCAGAAGAGCGGCTATATTTTAGAAGTAAACCTGGATAAGGATGATTTTGAAAAGTCATTGTTAACTACTTATCCAGTACTTCTGCAAAGTGATGATCCGGGTCTTAAGGAACACTCTATCAGGGAGTACTTCTACAATAATTTTCAGCTCCATATCAATGCACAGTGCCAGGAAATGAGGGTAGAGAAAATCACCTACCAAGAGGAATATGTAAAGATATCCATTGAACTGCCGCATAAAGGAACTGTTAAAGAGATCAATGTTTTTAATACTTGTCTGATCGATTACAATCCGGGCCATATGAATATTTTTAAAGCTAACCTGCATAACAAAGTGAGAACGTTCAAATTAAGTGAAGAACGAATAACCACTACATTTTCATATGAATAAGAACTTCCGGACATTGTCATACGGGAATGAATGATCGGGAAATCCCCCTTACCTACTCGACTTCTAAATAATGCATTTTTAGAATAGATAATTGCTCATTAATCAGAAATTTTAAATTATATTTCGTAATAGTTTTGCTAAACCAAAATTATTGATGAACCTGGGCTCCTTTATAGACTACTTCATCCACCCGCACCGTTTTCAAAATAAAAAAATGCTGGTCAGGACACGTCTTTTTGTACGGGCATGTATTCTAACTAGCCTCTTCTCGAATTCATATGTATGGCTCAGTGTTGTTTTCGAGTATGAGAAGGGAGTTTATCTGATGACATTTAATGTCATAGGCTTTTTTGTATTGGCTTTTTTAGCTAAAACCAGACTTTCGATTTCACTGTTAGGCAACCTTTATATTTTCGTAGGGGCCTTTGCCGTGATTGTACTTACTTATTTCTCCGGAGGCGTGTGGTCAGGTATTTATCCCTGGATCATTTCCATTCCGCTATTGGCCATTCTGTTGGTAGACAAGTGGTCCGGAGCTTTTTGGGGTTTGGTATCATTTCTTACTATGCTCTGGATGGGCATACTAGCCATTCAGGGAGTTGAGTTGCCCGTGGAATACAATGCAGAATTGCGCACCGTATTGTACGCAACGATTGTTCCCGGCCTTTTGCTGATTACTCTCTTAATAGGCTTCGTTTTTGAAGCCAATCAGGAAAAAGCGCGGACAGACCTGGAAAAGCAAAATGCTGTCTTGCAAGAGCAAAAAGAAACCATCTCGGCCCAATCACAGGATCTGAAAAGACTGATTGAGGAGAAAGATTACATTATTAGAATATTGGCTCATGATCTTCGTAACCCGCTTAAGAATATTGTTGGTTTAATCAAACTTATGGAAAGGGAGCAGGTAGGAGCAGGTGAAAACAAATATATAGCTATGATTATGCAATCTACATCCCATGCCCAGGATTTGGTGAATCGCGTTTTGGAAATGGATGCATCAAATCAAGATAATGTTCAGGTCGATTTCCAGGCCGTGGACACTACCCAAGTGATAAAGGAGGCAATAGAAGGGATGAATACCAGTGCGAAGGAAAAGTCCATTAATATAATTTTTGAAAATAACGCATCTATTACAGTAGTACAGGCTGACCAGACCTATCTGGCCTTGATTTTAGAAAATCTGTTGTCAAATGCCCTCAAATTTTCAGAGCGCAATACTGATGT
>JBCDHA010000321.1:0-5081 GCA_038750705.1 Bacteroidota bacterium | reverse complement strand
TAATAGTATTTTGTAAGAATCCGGTACTAGGCAAAGTAAAAACACGATTAGCCAAAAGCATTGGAGATGAAAGGGCTCTAACTGTTTATAAAAAATTACTGGAGCACACTCACAAGGTTGCCGATGAATGTACCGGCGATTATGCCGTATACTATTCTGACTATGTGAATAAAAACGATTTATGGGCTGAAGCCAGTTACAAGGCGCTTCAATATGGAGGTGATATCGGTGAGCGAATGAGCAATGCTATTTCTGACGGGCTGACCAGAGGTTACCGTTCAGTAGTATTAATCGGTGCAGATATATATGAATTAAGTTCGGAGGTCATTGATAAGGCATTCTTTGTATTGAAGAGCAACGATGTTGTTTTAGGGCCTGCCAAAGATGGAGGCTATTATCTTATTGGCATGAAAAAGCCTTGTCCTGAACTATTTCAATTGAAGAAATGGAGCTCTTCTCAAGTACTCAGAGATACTGTTGAGAGAGTAAAAATGCAAGGGTTGAACTATAGTCTTGTAGACACGCTTAACGATATTGATTTTTTAGAAGATTTAGACGGTACTGATTTAATAGAGCTTATCTCAACTCCTCAAGGTCACGAATAAGTATCTTTCTCCTGTCGAAATATATAAGATTACTTTCTTTTAATTCGTTGAGTATGGTAGTCACTGTTTGTCGTGATGTACCTGTAAGATTGGCGATGTCTTTATGAGTTAATTTGGTAGGTATCATAGTTTCGAAGCCTACTTTTTTACCTTTCCAGGCGGCAGCATCTTTCAGAAACTCGATGATCCTGGTACGGGCGTCTTTAAAAACCAGAGACTCTATTTTTCGTTCCAGTTTTTTTATTCTCAGACCGATGAGCTTATATATTTTAAAACTCAATTCTTTGTTGTCCACCATAAGCGCCTGCATATCCTCCAGACTCACAGGGCACACAGTGGTGTTATCATCCATGGCCTGGGCAAAGTCAGTGCGAACTTCTTCACCGGTTAAAACAAGTTCTCCAAATATTTCACCCTCACCTAAGATGGCTTTAACCACTTCTTTACCTTCATCGTTATAATGCCCGATTTTAATTCGGCCATTGGCGATCATATAAATGTTCTTTGCCTTCTCATTGGTAAAATACACAAAGTCATTTTTTTTGAAATAGTTGAATTTGTGCCTTTCTGCTATGGTCTTAACCTTGTGCGGGCATAGCATATTAAACAGATCTACATCTTGAAAGTACCAAAGATTAGTAGCTTCACTCATTTTTCTATTCTTAACTTCTAGCGGATTATTACCTTTAAGATCCTAATAAAAACATAAGATAAATCAAATGCAACAATATACGCTTTCTGATATTTATATATACCCGATCAAATCATTAGGAGCTGTAAAATTAAATAACACTAAAACTACCGAAAAAGGTCTTCAATACGATAGAAGATGGATGTTGGTTGATAATAATAATCAGTTCATGACCATCAGAAAGTACCCCAGGTTTTTGTTCTTCCACCTCCATCGGCGCAAAGAAGGTTTTAGAATTTCATATAACGGAAGTTACTTAGATATTCCGTTTTCAATGGATTCAGGTGATTTAACGCAATGTACTATCTGGAAAAGTAAAGTAGAAGCCATTAAAGGCGATGAAATATGGAATCGATGGTTTTCAGAGCAGTTGGGAATACCCTGCTCTCTTGTTTACATGCCGGATAAAGCGGATAGACGAATAAAACCATTATGGGGAGGGACTACGGTAAGCTTTGCTGACGGTTATCCCTTATTAATAACAGGTAATGCTTCATTGATTGATCTAAATAAAAAATTAGATAAACCTGTTGAAATGATGCGGTTCAGACCGAATTTGGTTTTTAATGGAGGAGAGGCCTATGACGAATTTAGATGGGGTAGCTTTACTATTGGACAAACCAAACTTCAGGGTTTAAAACCATGTGCACGATGCATCGTGACAACGTACGATACTGTCACAGGAGAGAAGGGCAGGGAGCCATTACTCGCACTTTCAAAGCAAAAAATAAACGATAACATTGTTTTTGGTCAGCATGCTAAGTCTTTGGAGTCAGGGGAAATCAGGGTTGGAGATACTGTAGAGGTATTGAATTATAAATCTGATCCTTACGCAGTAATTCCAGGACTAAGCCTTTAACTTCGAACATGGCTTTTTATTACCTGAAGGCGCTGCATATTATATTCATTGTAACATGGTTTGCAGGACTTTTCTACATTATCAGGATCTTCATTTATCAAACGGAGGCCAATCAAAAAGCCGAACCTGACAAGTCCATCTTAACTAAAGAATATAAAAAGAATGCCAGACGCCTTTGGTTTGGTATTACCTGGCCGTCTGCTATTCTGACCTTGATATTAGGCTTTGCCGTGCTGTGGCACGTACCCGCCTACCTTTCTGAAGGTTTCATGCATGTGAAACTGGGGATGGTATTTCTTCTGTATGTTTATCATGGCGTATGCCATAAGATATTTAGTCAGCAGCAAAAAGATCATTACAAATATTCTTCCATCCAATTAAGGGTCTGGAATGAGGTAGCCACCATATTCCTTGTTGGGATTGTATTTATCATTGTATTGAAAAATACTTTGAGTATGGTGTGGGGGTTTGTTGGGCTGTTACTGTTTACCTTTGTACTGATGTTAGCCATAAGGATTTACAAAAAAATACGTGAAAAAAATGAAGAATAAAGTTTCAACTTTACTCGCACTATTTATTGCAGTTGTCGTGCTTAGTTGTGATCTGCAAACTGAAAAAAAGCTCCCCTATTTAGGTAGAAGACAGATTACCAATGGCGACACTATTTTCCATACGATTGCTGACTTTAAATTCGTAAATCAGGACAGCAACTATGTTACACAAGAAACGTTCTCAGATAAGATCTACGTAGCAGATTTTTTTTTCACATCATGCCCTACTATCTGTCCCGTTATGAAGACTCAAATGTTGCGGGTGTATGAAAGGTATAAGGATAATCCACAAGTTGGTATTTTGTCGCATTCCATTGACCCCCAGCATGATACTGTGGCTCTATTAAAGTCTTTTGCAGAGCGCTTAGGTGTTGAGAGCAACACGTGGCATTTTATTACGGGAGAAAAGGAAGAGATATATAAAGTGGGGCAAACCTCCTATATGGTAAGTGCCGTGGAAGATCCTACGGAGCCCGGTGGGTTTATCCATAGCGGCGCATTTATATTGGTAGATAAACAAAGAAGAGTACGTGGTATCTATGATGGAACCCTGTCAGACCAGGTGGATATACTCATGTCTGATATGGATCTTTTATTGAAGGAGTATGACTAAAGTAGTTATTGCTTTTTGCACGACTTTTATTTTAATATCATGTACAGGTAAGACAGGGGAGTCTTCAGTTTCGGCAACAGAACAGGTTAAGTTAGAACAATACCTGGTCGAAGGTCGTACCCTGTACCTTCGGCATTGTAGCGCATGCCATCAGGCAGATGGAAAAGGTTTAGCCAGGTTGTATCCTCCGCTAAGTCAGTCTGACTACCTGGAAGGCAATGTCGAAAAAGTGGTTTGCAATATTAGGAATGGTCTCAATGGCCCCATAACAGTCAACGGCATAGAATACAATCAGGCGATGCCTGCAAACTATAACTTAACACCATTGGAGATAGCAGAAATAACTACCTATGTATATAATTCCTGGGGTAGATCTGATGGTTTAATTAGCGTTCTGGATGTTGAAAAATATTTGAAGAACTGCTCTAAAGACTGATTACAGGATTGTTTTCATTTTCACTGTTGTGGAGGTAACTTCGTTTTTAATATCCACGCATGTATCTTTAAAACTTGGGGGGCCAAAGTTTCCAAAAGACTTTTTAGAAAAACCAAAAGGTTCTTTGGGAATACCAGCCCAGTTAGTATCTAATTCACCGTTTTTATTTTGATCATGAATAACGCTTACAGAATAGCGTCCTGGTGGTAATCTCTCAAATTTCACCGGCCCGTTTTTGACTTCTTCCATCGTAATTATTTTGTTACGATAAAACTTCTTCAGAAAGTCGTCTTCATTGTCAAACAAGGCCACTATAAGTACCCCCTCGTCCGATTTTATGTTTTCAATGTTGACCAATATTTCTCCGGTATCCACAGCCCTGTCAGGCAAACCCAGAAAAAGTAATGCGGCTAAAAGCTTTAAATACATCAGCGATTTTTTAAATCGAGAGCAAAGTTAATACCTAGGCCTGAAGTTTTACGCCATCATTACCTAATAAAATAGGTTTCCCAAATCTTCCTTCCTCATCTTTTACTTCCAGGTTAAGCACGCCTCTTGGGCAAACTGACGAACAAACTCCACAGCCTACACAAGATGAACGGACTATATTTTGTCCTCTTTGCGCATACCATCTAACGTCAATGCCCATTTCGCAATAGGTTGAGCAATTACCACAACTAATACACTGACCTCCATTGGTTGTGATTCTGAATCTGGATTTAAATCTTTGGACCAACCCTAGATAGGCAGCTAACGGGCACCCAAAACGACACCAAACTCTATTACCCATAATAGGATAGAAACCAGTACCCACAACTCCGGCAAATCCGGCCCCGATCCAGGCGCCATATACTGAGCGCACATCATAGCTGCTCACGCCAAGGATTTGACTGCTGCCGGTCCAATAGGTGTAGAGCACTCCGCCTGTCATCACCACTGCAAAAACGAGTACCGCATGGATCATCCAGCGTTCAATTTTCCATGCTTTCACTGACTTATCAGAAAGTTGGCGATAAGGATCTCCCAAAGTTTCTGCAAGGCCACCACAACCGCAGACCCATGAGCAATACCAACGCTTACCGAAGAAGTAAACAAACACCGGAACTCCAAGGATTATTAATGCAATGCCCCATCCTAACATAAATATACCTAAGCCTCCGTTGGCCATTAAAGTATTAAGCTCGTTGTCAAAAAAGAAATCGTAATCCAAAGGCCAGATATTCTTAAAGTCAAAATAAGGCTGATTGAGTCTGAGTAAGATTTCCGGGATCAAAAAAGCAAAGGCCGTCTGAAAAAACATTACAGATACGGTCCTTACCATTTGGT